>NZ_JBEGDB010000310.1:0-9013 GCF_043638955.1 Bradyrhizobium sp. 31Argb
TGTGGTCCTACCCCCGTGCTTTTTGTTGCACGGGACCCATGGGTGCAACCGGCACCCGGCTTTCCCTGCGCCCTCTACTCGATGAGAGGGCGAAACGAACGCAAAGCTCGGGCGTAACGCGCCGCGAGAACGCGAACGCGTATCCCCTCCGCTGTTTGATATTTGAATCAGAACTCGCGACGACGCCGTAGGGTGGGCAAAGCGAAGCGTGCCCACCATCGCGAGCGGAGTGCTGGATGGTGGGCACGGCGCGATAGACGCGCCTTTGCCCACCCTACCTAGTTCCGCAACCGCTTGCTCGCGCCATAACAACTGCCTGTGGTTATGGGTCCGCGTTCGCGGGGACGACGCCGGCGCGGTCATCGTGAGAGCCGCGCAAACCGCTCACGCCTCTGCGTCCAGCACCTTCTTCACCGCAGGCCGCGCGGCCGTGCGGTTGCGGTGATCGACCACTTTCGGCAGCGTCGCGAGATCGACGCCGTCGCCTTCCAGCCACTGCGCCATCGTGAAGAGATAGATGTCGCAGATCGTGAAGGCTTCGCCCATCACCCACGGGCCTTTCAGCATGTCGCGCTCGATCAGCGCAAAGCTCGCGCCGACCGTTTTCGGGATCATGCGCTTCAAGTCGGCAAAGGAGGATTCCTCCGCAGCCCAGCGATAGCCGCGCATCTTGTGGGCATGCGCGACATGCACCGTGGAGCAGAGATAGCTGTTGAACGCCTGCGCCTGCGCGAACGCAAAGGCGTCATCGAGCGGCGCGAGCTTTGCCTTCGGAAAGCTCTGCGCGATGAAGGCGAGCACCGCGGGCGTCTCGGTGAGGACGCCATGATCGGTGACCAGCGCCGGCACCCGTCCCTTCGGATTGACCTTGAGATATTCCGGGCTGTTCTGCTGGTTGGTCTTGAAGTCGACCCGTTCGATCGTATAGGGCGCGCCGGCCTCTTCGAGCGCGATGTGCGAGGCGAGCGCGCAGGTGCCGGGGGTGTAATAGAGCTTGAGCATGTTCCATCCCTCATTCAGAGGGACGCGAAGTTAACGGCGTGCTCTTGCCCCGTCCATCCCTGCTCTGACTGATGGGCTCAGCGAACAGCCTTTGCCGTCTCCACCAGGCGCGCACTGGTCGATGCCGTCGCAAGCACTGCGCCATCTTCCGCCATCAGCCTGCCTTCGACGAAGGCGACGGTCTTGCCGAGCTGGGAGACCCTGGCCTCGCCGATGATCGGACCCGGCTTCGCCGGCGCCAGGAAATTCACTGTCATCGTGATGGTCGCGGTGTAGAGCTTGCCGTCGGTCATGACGAATACCGCCGGGCCCATGGTGTCGTCGAGCATCGCCGACAGCATGCCGCCCTGGATAAAGCCGGCCGGGTTGCAGAACTCCGGCTTGCCCTCGAAGCCGATCCGAATCCAGCCTTCGCCCGGGCGTGCGTCGAGCGGGCGCCAGCCGAGCAGCTTGGAGCAGGGTGGCGCGGCGAGACGGTCAAGCGCGGTCGCGATCATCGGAGCCTCCGTTGTCGCTCCTACCTACCGCAGGCCTCCTGCCAGCATGCTGTCAGCAGCCTCACATGCCGAGCCCATGCGCGACCACCTTGCGCATCACGTTCGGGAACGCTTCGTCCGCAAGCGTTGCGACCGGCACCCAGCGCATCCCCTCCGGCGCCCGCGTACGCGGCGGAACGGTCGCGGTATAGACCGCAAGCTCGAGCGGAAAATGCGTGAAGACGTGGGTGACGACGCCGGCCTTGCGGTGCCAGCGCGTCACGCCCTTCAGAAATGGCGCCTGCTCAAGTGCGGCCGCATCGTCCTGCCCGGCCAGCCATTCGGAGGTCGGCACTTCCGTCATGCCGCCGAGCAGGCCCTTCTCGGGGCGGGTGCTGACCAGGAGCTCATCGCCGCGGGTGACGACGAAGGCCGCGCCGGAGCGCAGCGCGCCAGTCTTCTTCGGCGCCTTGCGCGGAAAGCTCTCCTGATCGCCGCGGGCGCGCGCCGCACAGTCGTTGTTGAGCGGGCAGAGCGCGCAGGCCGGCTTCTTTGGCGTGCAGATCGAGGCGCCCAGATCCATCAGCGCCTGCGCGCTATCGCCGGCGCGAGACTCCTCGTCGCCGGCGCGGGAAGGACCGAGCAAGGTGCTCGCCAATTGCTGAATCAGCGGCTTGGCCTGCGGCAGCGCCTCCTCGACCGCGAACAGCCGCGACACCACGCGCTCGATATTGCCGTCGACCGGCATGGTGCGGCGGTCGAAGGCGATCGCAGCGATCGCGGCCGCCGTGTATGGCCCGATCCCCGGCAGCGTGCGAAGCCCCTCCTCGCTATCGGGAAAGATGCCGCTGTGGTCGCGCAGCACCGCCACCGCGCAGGCGTGCAGGTTACGCGCCCGGGAATAGTAGCCGAGCCCGGCCCACATCCGCAGCACATCGTCCAGCGAAGCGCGCGCCAGCGAAGCGACGTCCGGCCAGCGGGAAACGAATTTCTCGAAGTAGGGCCCGACCGCCTTGACCGTCGTCTGCTGCAGCATGATCTCCGACAGCCACACCCGGTACGGATCAGCCGCCTCGCCAGCCCCCGCCCGCCACGGCAACCGGCGGCGATGCCGGTCATACCAGGCGAGCAGAAGGGCGGGACGAGCGGCGAGCGCGTCAGGCGCTTCTCGTGGCTTGGTCTTGGCGGCGGCGCGAGAGCTCATGAGCCTATCTTAATGTCGGAGCACGAATCTCTGCACGTCATGCCCGTGCCTGTGCCGGGACATCCACGTCTTTATTCCTGGGATCGTTGCGAGGTGATATGACAAACTATGTCAAAGCCCGGCCCGATCAGCGCAAAGCCGCTCTCCATCCTGCTCAACGACGTCTTCTCGGACGCCTACGCCAAGCAGGGGTTCGCCGCGCGCGAGCTGGTAACGCGGTGGGCGGAGATCGCGGGGGTCGAGATCGCGCGGTATTCGGAGCCGATGAAGATGCAATGGCCGCGGCCGGTGGAGGGGCAGCCGCAGGAGCCGGCAACGCTGGTGCTCCGGGTCGAGGGGCCGATGGCGCTGGAGATCCAGCATTCCTCCGACCGCATCCTGGAGCGGGTCAACCGCTTCTTCGGCTGGCACGCGGTCGGCCGGCTGGCGCTGCGGCAGGCCCCCCTGTCGCGGCGGGAGCGCGTGGTGCGGCCGCGGCCGCCGGACGCCAAGGCGGTGGCGGCGGTCGAAAAGACCCTGTCCGCCGTGGAGGACGAGGCGCTACGCGCCGCGCTGGCGCGATTGGGGGCCTCGATCAAGCGAAATTGAGACTTTTTTGCGTGGCAGGCCTTGGAGCGCAGCATTGCCACAATCACCATTTCAAGCTAGCGAAAGCTCGCTTTTTTAGACCTCTTTAGGCGTGAATGCGCCAATCCGGGAGCCGACCTTGATCATCACGCGCCGCGCCTTTACCGCCGCTCTGTCACTGACTGGTCTTGCCGCCCTGATCGGTCTCTCGCCGCTGCGCCTGATTTCGGAGGCGATGGCGCAGACCGCCGCCGATGTCGCCAAACCGCAATCGCTGCCGGACATGGCGCTCGGCCCGCAGAATGCCCCGGTGACCATCACCGAATACGCCTCGATGACATGCCCGCACTGCGCGAACTTCAACGAAACGGTGTTCCCGAAGATCAAGTCGGAATACATCGACACCGGCAAGATCCGCTACGTGTTCCGCGAATTCCCGCTCGACATCAAGGCCGCCGCCGGCTCGATGCTGGCGCGCTGCATTGCCAAGGACGACGCACCGAAATATTTCGCGGTGATCGACCTGTTGTTCCGCCAGCAGAACGATTGGGTGATGAAGAACACCACGGAGACGCTGACGCGAATCGGCAAGCAGGCGGGCCTCAGCCAGCAGCAGGTCGAGGACTGCCTGAAGGACCAGGCGCTGCTCGACAAGATCGCTGCCGACCAGAAATACGCCAACGACGTCTTGAAAGTGAATTCGACGCCGACCTTCTTCATCAATGGCGAGATGCTGAAGGGCGAAACCTCGTTCGACGAATTCAGCAAGCGCATCAATTCATTGTTGAAAAGCTGATTCGTCCACAGCTATTCGTTAGCGCGCGATAAACCAAGCAAAAGCCTTGGGAAAAGCCCGAGGCGGCGGTTGCCGGTACGCCCCGGCCTCGCCATTGTCGCGGCCATGAGGGCCGCAGCGAGCGCCACCTACATACCGACATTGCCTTCCATGGTATTGTCACGGCAGGGGGATTCGCGCCCGGCCAACAGAGATTTGTGTTCATGAAGCTCACGCGCCTACGCCTCCACGGTTTCAAGTCGTTCGTTGAACCCACCGATTTCATGATCGAGCCGGGCCTCACCGGCGTGGTCGGGCCGAACGGCTGCGGCAAGTCCAACCTGGTGGAAGCGCTGCGCTGGGCGATGGGCGAAACCTCGCACAAGTCGCTGCGCGCCGCTGACATGGACGCGGTGATCTTCGCCGGTTCCGGCAATCGCCCGGCGCGCAACCACGCCGAAGTCGTGATGACGATCGACAACGCCGATCGCACGGCGCCGGCGGCCGTCAACGACAGCCAGGTCTTGGAAATCTCCCGCCGCATCGAGCGCGAAGCGGGTTCCGTCTATCGCATCAACGGCCGCGACGTGCGCGCGCGCGACGTGCAGCTCCTGTTCGCCGATGCCGCAACCGGCGCGCGGTCGCCGGCACTGGTGCACCAAGGCAAGGTCGGCGAGATCATCCAGGCCAAGCCTGAACAGCGCCGCCGCATCCTCGAAGATGCCGCCGGCGTCGCCGGCTTGCATGCCCGCCGCCATGAAGCAGAACTGCGGCTGAAGGCGGCCGAGACCAACCTCACCCGCGTCGAGGACGTGATCGGCCAGCTCACCGGCCAGATGGACGGACTGAAGAAGCAGGCGCGGCAAGCGATCCGCTACCGCGAGGTCGCGGCGAAGGTCCGCAAGTCCGAGGCGATGCTGTTCCATCTGCGCTGGATCGAGGCTCATGCCGACGTCAACGATGCCGCGCAGACGCATGATCTCGCGGTTCGCGAGGCGGCCGAGCGCACCCGTGAGCAAGCGGAATCCGCGCGCATCCAGGCGATCCGCGCCGCCGAACTGCCGGCACTGCGCGAGGCGGAAGCCCGCGCCGCGGCGGGCCTGCAGCGGCTCAACAATGCGCGCGAGCTGCTCGACCGCGAAGAGGAGCGTGCCAAGGAACGCGTTTCCGAACTCGACCGGCGCCTGGCGCAGTTCGTCGCCGACATCGCGCGCGAGCAACAACAGACGGCAGACGCCGACGTCGCGCTGCAGCGGCTCGACACCGAGGATGCCGAGCTGAAGGAAGAGATCAAGTCTCGGGTCGAGCAACGCTCCGGCGTCGACGAGCGCGTCGCGGAAGCGGAAGCCATGCTTGCTGAAACCGAGCGTCGGTTTGCCGAGCTGACCACAGAGCTCGCCGACCTCACCGCCAAGCGCAATCAGCTCGAAGCCGGCGTGCGCACCCATCGCGACCGGCTCGCCCGACTCGACCACGAGATCGCGAGCGTCCAGGCCGAGGAAGAGCGGCTCGCGCAGGAGACCGGTTCGCTCGGCGACATCGATGTGCTCGCGGCCACGGTCGAGACCGCGCAGCAGACGCTGGCCGAGGCCGAAGCCACCGTGCAGGCGAGCGAAGCCGGTCACGTGGTCGCGCGGCAGACACTGGAAGCGTCCCGCAGCCCGCTGACCGAAGCAGAGAAGCGCGTGCAGCGGCTCGAGACCGAGGCGCGCACCATCTCCAAGATCCTCAATGGCGAGACCAAGAACCTGTGGCCGCCGATCATTGACGGCATCACAGTCGCCAAGGGCTATGAGAAAGCGATCGGCGCCGCGCTCGGCGACGATCTCGATGCGCCCGTCGATCCCTCGGCGCCGATGCGCTGGACCAATGTCCCCGCCGGCGAAGATCCGGCGCTGCCGGAAGGCGTCGATTGCCTTGCCAACCATGTGCAGGCGCCGCCTGAACTGGCGCGCCGCCTCGCCCAGATCGGCGTCGTCGCGAAGGAGCGCGGCGCGGAGCTGGTGTCGCAATTGAAGACCGGCCAGCGGCTGGTGTCGCTCGAGGGCGACGTCTGGCGCTGGGACGGTTTTGTCACCGCCGCCCACGCTCCGACCGGCGCGGCGCGGCGCCTGGCCGAGCGTGCCCGCCTCGTCGACATAGAGCATGAGCTCGAGCAGGCGCGCAGCGAGGTGATCGCCAAGCGGCAGGCGCTGGAAAATGCGGAAGCCGAATTGCGCGCCGCCTCCGCCGCCGAGACCGCCTCGCGCGAGGCGGTGCGAGCCGCGCGCCGCGAGGCCGATTCCGCACGCGAGCGCCATGCCGCAGCCGAGCGCGAGATCAACCGCCACGCCGCGCGCAAATCCGCGCTGACGGAAGCGCACAACCGCCTTGCCGCCGACCGCGCCGAAGCCGAGGCCGCGCACGAGAACGCCGATGCGGCGCTCTCCGAATTGCCGCCGAGCGTGGAGACCGAAGCCCAACTTGCCGCCGTCCGCGCCGAGATCGAGAACCGGCGCCGCGTGGCTGCCCAGGTGCGCGCCGAAACGCAGGCGCTGGCCCGTGAAGCCGAACTCGCCGACCGCCGCGTGCAGGCGATCCTCGCCGAGCGCAACGAGTGGCAGAACCGCAAAGCAAGCGGCGCCTCGCAGATCGGAACGATCGAGGCCCGCATCACCGAGGTGACGGCGGAGCGCGAGGAGCTCGTCAATGCGCCGGAGGTGTTTGCGGAGAAGCGCAGCGCGCTGATCAGCGAGATCGAGTACGCCGAGAATGATCGCCGCGGCGCCGCCGACGCGCTCGCCGCTGCCGAGACCGCGATGGCGGAGACCGACCGCGCCGCCAAGGCCTCGCTGGAAGCGCTGTCGAGCGCCCGCGAGGCGACCGCCCGCGCCGAGGAGCGGACGGAAGGAACCCGGCGTCGGCTCGCCGATATCGAGCGCGAGGTCCATGACATGCTCGAGGTCGAGCCACAGGCGTTGGCCGGCCTCGCCGAGATCGAGCCGGGCGCCGACCTGCCGCCGGTCGGCCAGATCGAGGAAGAGCTGGAAAAGATGCGCCGCGATCGCGAGCGCCTCGGCGCAGTCAATCTGCGCGCCGAGGAAGAGCTGCGCGAGGTGGAGACCCAGCACACCGGGCTCACCACCGAGCGCGACGATTTGGTGGAGGCGATCAAGCGCCTGCGCCAGGGCATCCAGAGCCTCAACCGCGAAGCGCGCGAGCGCCTTCTCACCTCGTTCGAGACCGTCAACAACCACTTCAAGCGATTGTTCGTCGAGTTGTTCGGCGGTGGCGAGGCCGCGCTGCACCTGATCGAGAGCGACGATCCGCTCGAGGCCGGCCTCGAGATCATTGCAAAGCCGCCGGGCAAGAAGCCGCAGTCGCTCTCGCTGCTCTCGGGCGGCGAGCAGGCGCTGACCGCGCTGGCGTTGATCTTCGCGGTGTTCCTGACCAACCCCTCGCCGATCTGCGTGCTGGACGAGGTCGACGCGCCGCTGGACGACCACAATGTCGAGCGCTTCTGCAACCTGTTGCACGAGATGACGTCGTCGACCGAAACGCGCTTCATCACCATCACCCACAACCCGATCACCATGGCGCGGATGAACCGGCTGTTCGGCGTGACCATGGCCGAGCGCGGCGTGTCGCAACTGGTCTCGGTCGACCTCGAAGGCGCGGTCGGCATCCTGGATCAGCACGTGGCGTGAGGTTGCACGCCCGCCGCTGGTACTGCCGTCATTGCGAGCGCAAGCGACGCAATCCATAGCGCCGCGAGCGGAGAAGTGGATTGCTTCGCTGCGCTCGCAATGACGGGAGAGCGCGTCGTGACGTGACGAACAGATGATCTCGCCCGACCTTCCCGCCGAACTAAAAGCGGCACTCGACGCGAGGCTGCAGGGGTTCTCGCGCAATGAGGCGGCAAGCCGCGCTGCCGCCATCTCGCGGACCTACCGCGACGGCGGCGGCTCGGGCACGATCAAATCAGAGACCGATGCGCTCGCCTACGCGCTGGCGCGGATGCCCGCGACCTACGCGGCCGTCGCCGCCAGCCTCAATGCGCTCGTCGAGATCAGGCCGGATTTCGCGCCGACATCGCTGCTCGATATCGGCGCCGGACCGGGCACGGCGAGCTGGGCGGCCGCGCAAGCCCTCTCGTCGCTGCAACGATTCGTCTTGCTCGATGCCAACGCCAGCTTGCGCGCGCTGGCGCTTGAGCTCGCCGGCACGCGGCTGCGCGAGGCGCACTATGAGCTTGGACCGGCCCGGAAGCTGCTCGCCGATGCCGAGCGGGCGGACCTCGTCGTCGCGAGCTACATGATCGGCGAAATCGATGAGGCCGAGAGAACCGCGCTCGCACGCCTGATGTGGGAGAAGGCGGGCGAGGCGCTTGTGATCGTCGAACCCGGCACGCCCGCGGGCTATGCGCGGATCATCGCGCTGCGGGCGCAACTGATCGCGGCCGGCGCACATGTCGCGGCTCCCTGCCCGCATGACGAAGCATGCCCGCTTGAGGCGCCGGACTGGTGCCATTTCAGCCAGCGGCTCTCGCGCTCGCGCGCGCATATGCAGGTGAAGGGCGCGGAGGTGCCGTTCGAGGACGAGCGGTTCGCCTATGTCGCGCTGACGCGGACGCCGATTGCGAGCCATCCCTCCCGCGTGCTGGCGCAGCCCGTCGTCGGCAAGGCGGAGGTGACCGCAAAGCTCTGCACCCCGAGCGGCCTTTCGATTGCAAAGATCCCCCGCCGCGCCAAGGCCGACTATGCCCGCGCCCGGCGCTGGCGATGGGGCGACGCCGTGACGGGCGCTTGAACTAATTCCCTGCCCGGTCCGACCAACGCATGCCTGCCGCTGGGCAGGCTGACGCGCGCCGCCGTTTATCTCTTTGTTTGAGCATGCTCTTTTCGGAAAACCGGTTTCCACTTTTCCGGATCATGCTCTAGCATTACAGTTGTAATTGACTGAGGATTCTGAATCCATGGGCAACCATGATTCGAAGATCGTGGACGCAGG
>NZ_JBEGDB010000311.1:0-8972 GCF_043638955.1 Bradyrhizobium sp. 31Argb
ACGCAACCTCGGACCGGCCGACAGTCGGAGCTACATCCGTCAAGCGAAAGTAACATCCTCAGGTGAGGCAATACGAGTGTCAGATTTGGGCGCTTCAAAGTTGGGCGCCTCGAACTTGGGAGCGTCCGCTTTGGGCGCCGTCTCTTCCTGGTTTGCCGCGATCTCCGGCGCCTTCATATCGGCCGAAGCGGCCGGAGCGGCCGGCCCGGCACCGCTGGCTCCGGCTTCAGCTTGGATCGGGGCGCGCTCTTGCTCACTCACGTTCAAAGTCTCCAGATTAGGTTGACCATTTGGTAACTTTTATTGCTTGCGAAATCGTTACTGGCTGGAGGTCTTACCGAAATTTAAGGAACTTTCCGGGCCATCACGACGTGCATCACTGACTCTGATGCAGATGACGTCAATTTTGAGGAATGCCGGATGAACCGGACATGACCGGGACGGCAGCGGTATCGAGACGCCGATCCGCATGTCATTCCGGGTTCGCTTTGCGCTACATCACCACCGGCGTATCCGGCAGTTCGTTCGGGCCGCGGCCCTGCGGCGGGAAATGCCTGGCGAGTTCGCGTGAGACGGCCTCGATGCCCTTGATGGCGCCATGCTCGAAATGGCCGGCACGGAAATCGTCTTCCATGATGCGACAAATCGCCTCCCAACCTTCCGCGCCCACCTTGGCGTGGATGCCACGATCCGCGACGATCTCGACATCGCGGTCGGCGAGCAGGAGGTAGATCAGGACACCGTTGTTGTGAGTGGTGTCCCAGATGCGCAAATGCGCGAACACGTCGAGTGCGCGTTCGCGCGCCAGCTGGTTGCGCAACAACGGCACGCCGTCGAGCGCGCCTTCGACGACGAAACGGATCTGGCCGGAATGGGTGGTTTCGCCGGCCTTGATCGCCTGTTCGATCGCATCGAGCACGCGCGGCGGAAACAGGCGCCGCGTCCGCCAGCGGTGCTCGACGAGGTGCCTGCTGATGCGCCGGATGTTCATGCTACCAGCTCCCCGATGCGCCGCCGCCGCCAAAGCTGCCGCCCCTGCCGCTGAAGCCGCCGCCCTCATTGTCGCGGGAGTTGCGGCCGCCGCCGGGCCAGGAGCCGCCATAACCACCGCCCGGCCAGCCGCCGCGCTGATAGCCGCCCGGACCGCCCCACCCCCAACTGCCGGCCAACAAGGTGACGACGACAGCGATGATTGCAAGCAACACCGCGGCGGCAAGTGAACCCGCAAGCATCCAGGCGAAGAAGCCGACGATACCGCCGGTGGCGGCGGCGCCGAGCAGCCGCCCGAGCATCGTGCGCAGAAAAGAGCCCAGCACGAAGATTCCGACAATGACGAAGGGATTGAACGGATCGATCTGGTCGAAGAGGTTAGGCGCCTGCCAGTGTTCGGGCTCCGGCGCGGGTAACTGTTCGCCCTCGACCAGGCGGATCATCCGGTCGATGCCGGCTGCGACGCCGCCAGCGAAGTCGCCGGTCTTGAATTTCGGCGTGATGACCTCGTCGATGATGCGCCTTGTGGTGGCATCCGTGAGCACGCCTTCGAGCCCGTAGCCGACCTCGATCCGCAGATGGCGATCGTTCTTGGCGATGACGAGCAATGCGCCGTCGTCGATCTTCCTGCGGCCGATCTTCCAGGCTTCCGCGACGCGGATCGAGAACTGCTCGATGGTCTCTTCGCCCGTGGTCGGCACGATCAGCACCGCGATCTGGCTGCCCTTGCGTTTCTCCAGATCCTCCAGCGTCTGCGTCAGCGAGGCGATGTCGCCGGGCGACAGCGTTCCGGTCGTGTCGACGACGCGGCCGGTGAGCGGCGGCACCGCGACTTCGGCGAAGGCTGGAAAAATCCAGCCCACCAGCAGCGCAAGCAGGATGGCGCGTGCAGCGTTCATCGGAAGCGGATCGCAGCGTTGAATTATTTCGACGGCGACGGCGAAGGCGATGGGTTGAAATCGACCTTCGGCGCGACCGAAATCTCCTTCTCGTTCTCGACCGTAAAGTTCGGCTTCTCCTTGTAACCAAATAGCATCGCGGTCAGATTGGTCGGGAAGGTGCGGATGCCGACATTATAATCCTGCACCGACTTGATGTAGCGGTTGCGCGCCACCGTGATGCGGTTCTCGGTGCCTTCGAGCTGCGACACCAGATCGCGGAACAGCGCATCGGATTTGAGCTGGGGATAGTTCTCGGTCACGACCAGAAGCCGTGACAGCGCGCCGGTGAGTTCGCCCTGGGCCTGCGTGAATTTCTGGAAGGCTGCGGGATCGTTCAGCACTTCCGGCGTTGCCTGGATGCTGCCGACCTTGGCGCGCGCATTGGTGACGCCGAGCAGCACATCCTTCTCCTGTTGCGCAAAACCCTTCACGCTATTGACGATGTTCGGGACAAGATCGGCGCGGCGCTGATACTGGTTGACCACTTCCGACCAGCTCGACTTGACCTGCTCGTCATTGGACTGAATGGCGTTGTAGCCGCAATTGGTCAGGCTCAATGTCGCCAGCGCCGCCAGCACGCTCCAAAATCTCCGCATCGCAATTCTCCCGGTCTGCTCTCGCGCTAGAGTAGCAGATCAGGGGCGGCGGACCCCACTTTTTTGTCATTCCGGGGCGCGACGACGTCGCGAGCCCGGAATCCATTTCACCGCCAGCGCATGCGGCGCAATGGATTCCGGGCCTGCGCCCAAGAGGGCGCATCCCGGAATGACGGGAGGATGACGAGAGTTTGGTTCAAGATGGAATCAGGCCACAGCCTGGCGGCTGTCGGCGATTTCGCTCGCGGTCACGGCGTTGCCGAGCCCGATCGTCGTGATCAGCTTCAGCATCTCCAGGCGCGCGGAGACGTGCGACATGGTCGGGCGCGCGCCGAGCGTGAGTTCGTCGAGATCGTCGACGGCGGTGAGCCCGCGCGGAAAGAATTCGCGGAAGATCACGCGTTCGGCGAGGCCATCCACGCAGCGGAACTGCAGCCGGTGCGAAAGCTGCTGCAGGCCGTCGCCGACCAGGCGCTTGTTGCGCGAGCCGAGCGCGGACAGGCGGTTGCGCAGGACAATCCAATCGATGGTGCCGTGACGAGTGATGCGGCGGCGGCCACGCGCTTCCTCGACTATGCTAGCGTAGTGGCTGGTGCCGGTGATCTTGAAGGTCTCGGGATGGACGGTGCCGAGCACGTCGAGATCGACGAAGCTGTCGTTGAGCGGCGTGATCAAGGTGTCGGCCAGCGCATGCGCCGTGCGCGACAGATAGTTGTCGTGACCGGGCGTGTCGATGACGACGACGTCATAGCGGCCGGCCAGTGTCTCGACTGTCTCCTCGAGCGCCTTGCAGCCTGCCGCCTCCTCTTCCGCGGAAGGATATTCGAGCTGGCCGAAACAGAAATGTTCGGGAATGCCGAGGTCGCGCTGCAGGTGCCTGGCCCAGGCGCGCCGGTTCTCGATCAGACGGGTGAAGCTGCGTTGCCTGGTATCGAGATCGATCGTGGCCACCGCCTGGCCCGACTTGATCAGCGCAACCGCCACATGCATGGCGACGGTGGATTTCCCCGAGCCGCCCTTCTCATTGCCAATGACGATCACGCGAGCGGACATGCCTTCGCTCCTCAAGTTGCAATTGAGTTATCGCTTAGCGCAACCATT
This sequence comes from Bradyrhizobium sp. 31Argb, assembly GCF_043638955.1. Lineage (NCBI taxonomy): Bacteria > Pseudomonadati > Pseudomonadota > Alphaproteobacteria > Hyphomicrobiales > Nitrobacteraceae > Bradyrhizobium > Bradyrhizobium sp. 31Argb. The sequence goes on from NZ_JBEGDB010000311.1 coordinate 3,629, forward strand.
GCGCTTGATTCGCGCGAATTACGCAAGGGTCCAAGGATCTGATTTCGTTGCCGGTTTATCCCGCGACTGAGGTGACTTCGTAGCCCGGGTGGAGCGAAGCGCAACCCGGGACTCCTGCATCCGCGATGACTAGCGGCCCCGGGTTACGCTTCGCTTCACCCGGGCTACGCCTCGTCGCGCGTGTTGCCAACCGACAGCCTACGTCCTCGCGGCCTTGGCGTCCTGGATCGCTTTCCAGATCTTTACCGGCGTCAGCGGAGTGTTGAGCTTGGTGATGCCGAGTTCGCTCAGCGCGTCCATCACACCGTTGGTGATGCAGGGCGGGCCGCCGATCGCGCCGGATTCGCCACAGCCCTTGGCGCCAAGCGGGTTGGTCTTGCACGGCGCGGACGGATCGAGCGTGACCACGATGGGCGGCACATCGGCTGCGCGCGGCACGCAATAGTCCTGATAGGTTGCGGTCAAGAGCTGGCCTTCTTCGCTGTAGGCGACGCCCTCATAGAGCGCCTGCCCGATGCCTTGCGCGACGCCGCCATGAATCTGGCCCGTCACCAGCATCGGGTTGACGGCGACGCCGACGTCGTCAACCGTGGTGTAGCGTACCACGCGGGTGACGCCGGTCTCCGGATCAATCTCGAGCTCGCAAATATGCGTGCCGTTCGGCCAGCTCGGACCGTCGACCTCGCCCTGGCTGTCGACAGAGAGCCGCGCGCCGTTTTCTTTCTTGGCGATCTCGAACAGGCTGACGCGCTTGTCGGTGCCGACCACGGTGAGGAAGCCGTCGCGATACTCGATGTCCTCGACGGAAGCTTCCAGCAGGTTGGATGCCTTTTCGCGCGCCTTGTTGATCATGTCGTTGGTCGACACCGCCACGGCCGTGCCGCCGACGAACAGCGAACGCGAGCCGACGCTGCCGAAGCCGGTGGCAAGATCCGTATCTCCCTGGACGACATCGATCTTGTCGAGGGGAACGCCGAGCGTATCCGAGATCATCTGGGTGTAGGTGGTCTGCAGCCCCTGCCCCATCGCCATGGTGCCGGAATGCAGGATGATGCGCCCCTCCGCGGTCGCATGCAGGTTGACCTTCTCGGTGTGCGCGCGGCCACCGGTCCATTCGATGTAGCTGGTCAATCCGCGGCCGTAGAGCAGGCCCCTCTTCTTCGCGGCTTTTTTGCGTGCGGCGAACCCGTTCCAATCGGCGAGATCGGAAGCGCGCTCCAGCATGTGCGCGAAGGCGCCGGAATCATAGACCTGGCCGACCGCGTTGGTGTAGGGCAATTGCGCCGGCTTGATGTAGTTGACTTTGCGGATCGTGCGCGGATCCATGCCGATCTGACGCGCTGCGGCATCGAACAAACGCTCGACGATGAACACCGCTTCCGGCCGGCCCGCGCCACGATAGGCGCCGACCGGCGCGGTGTGGGTCATCACCGACTTCACCTCGAAACGCACCAGCGGCAGATCGTAGACGCCGGTCTGCACGAACGGGCCGAGCACCAGCGGAATGATGTTGCCGGCTCCGGTGGAATAGGCGCCGGTGCCGCCGATCGAACGCACGCGATAGGCGAGCACGCGACCCTTGGCATCGAGCGCGAACTCGCCGGTCGAGGTGAGGTCGCGGCCATGGGTGCCGCCAACGAAATCGTCGGTGCGGGCGCCGCGCCAGCGGATCTTCTTGTTCAGCTTGGTGGCGGCGTAGGCGACGATGCCGTCCTCCGGATAGAGATTGGTCTTCTGGCCAAAGCCGCCGCCGATATCGCCGACCAGCACGCGGACGCTCTCCTTCGGCCGCTTCAGGATCGCCTCCGCCAGCACATCGCGAGTCGAGCCTGGCGTCTGGGACTGCACATGCAGGATCAGGCGGCCGGTCTTCTTCTCAATCTCGGCAATCGTCGAGCGCGGCTCCATCGCCGACGGCACCAGGCGCTGGCTGACGAGATCGAGCGAGACCACGTGGTCGGCTCTTGCGAAGGCTTCCTCGACCTTGGCGGCGTCGCCATAGCTCATGGCGGCGACGATGTTGTCGGGCGCTTCCGGCCACACCAATGGCGCGCCGGGCTTGATCGCCTCGACCGGATCGACCACCGCGGGCAGCACGTCGTAATCGACCACGATCGCCTCAGATGCGGTCTGCGCCAGCACGCGCGACGTCGCGACCACAACCGCCACCGGCTCACCGGCAAAGCGCACCACTTCATGCGCGAGCAGTCGGCGCGGCGGCACCGTCATCGGCGCGCCGTCCGGCCGCTTGAAGATCGCAAGCGTCGGAATGGTGCCGATGTCATCGGCCACGAGATCGGCGCCGGTATAGACCGCCTCGACATCAGGCATCTCCGCGGCCGCCTTGATATCGATCGAAACGATCCTGGCATGGGCATGCGGCGAGCGCAGCACATGCAGCCACAACGCGCCGTCTTCCGGCTTGTCATCGATGAACTGTCCCTTCCCGGTGAGCAGTCGCTGGTCTTCCAAACGCTTGACCGGCTGGCCCGCACCGAAACGCAAATCACCGGGAAGAATGTTCATCAGTCCGTCCTTCAAGTCTTCTTGAGATGGTGCGCGTTTTAACGGATTTTCAGGGTGAGACAACTCGTCGGGCGAAAACAAATATGTCATCCGGCGCGCGCCAATCATCGGCACGTCGGAGCACCCAGCCGATGCCGCCCAATCGATCAAATCGATGCCTGATTTTTCAACGAAGATGATGATATCAGGCGTGTCGACCCGCCAGGGCGCTCGCCAACGCAAGTCTTGCGCCAGCGGTCCCGCACGATTTGTCGCGCGGAAGGTTCTTGAAACCAGGCTGCGGAACGCTAGCTGTTTCATGGTGCGACGATGGCTGCCCCCGGGACGGCGGCCCGACTGCACCACTGCTTGGAGCGGCCCATATCGGTTTTGATCGGAGGGCGGTCATGAACAACAAGATGCGTTTCAATATCGGATATGCGATTGCGGCGATATTCGGTATCATGCTTGTTCAATACGTCTATGTCAGCGCCAGCAAGATCGCCGCGATTCCCTACAGCGAATATCAGCAATTGCTGCGCCAAGGGAAGATCGAGAGCGTCGGCATCTCCGACCGCACGCTTCAGGGCACCTTGAAAGAGCCGCTGCCCGGCGGACAGAAGCAATTCATCACCACGCGTGTCGATCCGGAGGTCGCGCAAGAGCTCGAGAAATACAACGTCCGCTTCACCGGACAGATCGAGAGCACGTTCCTGCGCGATTTGCTCTCGTGGATCATGCCGGTGCTGTTGTTCTTCGGCCTGTGGTGGTTCATCGCCAGGCGCGCCGCGCAAGGCGGAGGCCTTGGCGGCGGGCTGATGGCGATCGGCAAGAGCAAGGCCAAGATCTATGTCGAGGCCGATACCGGCGTGAATTTCAGCGATGTCGCCGGCGTCGACGAAGCCAAGGACGAGCTGCGCGAGGTGGTCGATTTCCTGAAGAATCCGACCGAGTACGGCCGGCTCGGCGGGCGCATGCCCAAGGGTGTGCTGCTGGTCGGCCCGCCCGGCACCGGCAAGACGCTGCTCGCCAAGGCGGTTGCCGGCGAGGCCAAGGTGCCGTTCTTCTCGATCTCCGGTTCCGAATTCGTCGAGATGTTCGTCGGCGTCGGCGCGGCGCGCGTGCGCGACCTGTTCCAGCAGGCGCACCAGAAGGCGCCCGCGATCATCTTCATCGACGAGCTCGATGCGCTCGGCCGCGCCCGCGGCATCGGCCCGTTCGCCGGCGGCCATGATGAAAAGGAGCAAACGCTGAACCAGCTCCTGGTCGAGCTCGACGGCTTCGACTCGCGCTCCGGGCTCGTGATCCTCGCCGCCACCAACCGGCCCGAAATCCTCGATCCCGCGCTGCTCCGCGCCGGCCGCTTCGACCGCCAGGTGCTGGTCGACCGCCCGGACAAGAAGGGACGCATCGACATCCTCAAGGTTCACATCAAGAAGGTGAAGCTTGCGCCCGGCGTCGACCCCGAAGCGGTCGCAGCGCTGACGCCGGGATTCACCGGCGCCGATCTCGCCAACCTCGTCAACGAGGCCGCGCTGCTGGCGACGCGCCGCGGCGGCGATGCCGTCACCATGAGCGACTTCAACAATGCGATCGAGCGCATGGTGGCCGGGCTCGAAAAGCGCAACCGGCTGCTCAATCCGAAGGAGCGCGAGATCGTCGCCTATCACGAGATGGGCCATGCGCTGGTGGCGCTGTCACTGCCGGGCGTCGATCCCGTGCACAAGGTCTCGATCATTCCGCGCGGCGTCGGCGCGCTCGGCTACACCATCCAGCGTCCGATCGAGGACCGCTTCCTGATGACGAAGGAGGAACTGGAGAACAAGATGGCGGTGCTGCTCGGCGGCCGCGTCGCCGAGCTAATCGTGTTCGATCATCTTTCCACCGGTGCGGCCGACGATTTGCGCCGGGTGACCGATATCGCCCGCAGCATGGTGACGCGCTACGGCATGTCGGAAAAGCTCGGCAGCATCGCCTATGACCGCGAGCCCGGCAATTTTCTGGCCGGCGCCGACCGGCCCTACCCCATGCCGGAACGCGACTATGCGGAAGAGACTGCGGCCGTGGTCGACCACGAGGTGCGCGACATCGTCGAGCGCGTCTTCCAGCGCACCCAGGGCATCCTGAGCGCGCGGCGCGCTGTCCTCGACCGCGCAGCGAAGAAGCTGCTCGAGAAAGAGACGCTGGAGCAGCGCGACCTGGAAGCGTTGATCCGCGAGACGCCGCCGGAGGGACTTCGCGCGGTATGAGATATGGATTTGTAGGGTGGGCAAAGCGCAGCGTGCCCACCATCACGAACTGAGCAAGAAATGGTGGACACGGCTGCGCCTTTGCCCACCCTACGGTAGCTACCTGCGAACCGCGGAAGCACCGACCGTTGCACTACCCGACTGCAGGCGACCGGGCAGAGGCGCGGCGTTTGTCGTGTTGCTCCAGGTGGGAACTGCGTTTGTCGAGCCTACCGATGGCCAATAGTACGATCCCACTGATGGCGCGACGACCGAGCCGTAGCCAGCAGTTCCGGCTGTTTGCGCCGCCGTTTGCGCCAGCGCCGCCGTGCTCGAGAGAGCAAGTGCAGTTGCCAGCATGATTGCAGCGAGTTTCATGGCTGGTTCCTTTCTGGTTGTATTCTTGTATTCACAGCAGATGTGGGGAGCTGGTTGACTCCTTGAAACGAACGTTTTCATCACGCTCTTTCAATCCAGCGCGATCCGGACGCCGCGGAGCATGAAATGGTGGGCACGGCGCAAGCGCGCCTTTGCCCCACCCTCATATGGGGCTTTGTGAGTCAAGGCTCTCAACGAACGGGTGTGGGTCGGGTTTTTGCGGTGAGAGGGCG
>NZ_JBEGDB010000312.1:0-8961 GCF_043638955.1 Bradyrhizobium sp. 31Argb
TGACGAAACAATCCACGAGATCTTCCTAGCCGACCAGATCAGCCCTCAGTGCGTGGTCGCCGGATGACGCTCACGAACGAGCTCCTTGCGGGCTACCGCGACGTCGCCGCCAAGGCGTCGGACGAGCTCACGATCTGGGTGGTGCTCCGACAGGCGCCACCGCTGCCATTCTTGCCTGCCGAGATGCACGGCAAGGAGATCGTCGCGTTCGCCGTCTGCTACACGGGTGGCGAGGACGAGGGTAACCGCGCCCTGGAACCGTTACGCGCGCTTGGGGAGCCGGTTGCCGACGTGATCGGCATGCAGCCCTTCGCGAGCTGGCAGAGCGCGTTCGACCCGTTGCTCACGCCGGGAGCCTACAATTACTGGAAGTCGCACAATTTCACCGAGCTCAGCGACGGCCTCTTCGACACGCTCGTAAGCCATACGAAGAGCCTGCCGACCGGAGAGTGCGAGATTTTCATTGGTCAGCTCGGCGGCGCCACCAGCCGCGTGGCTGTCGACGCGACAGCGTTCCCCCACCGCGATGCCAGATTTGTCATGAACGTCCATACGCGGTGGCGTGACCCGGGCGACGAGCAACGCTCGATTACCTGGGCGCGCAAGCTGTTTGCTGAAACAGCGCCGCACGCAACCGGCGGCGTCTACGTCAACTTCATGCCGGAGGATGAGAGCGATCGCGTGTCCGGCGCCTACGGCCCGAACTACGCTCGTCTCGCGGCGCTTAAGGCGCAGTACGATCCCGGCAACCTGTTCAGGCTAAATCAGAATGTTCTTCCGGCCGCCGCACAGCGACCGGCCGCCTGACAAGGTACAGGTGATTGGACCCGCAACTGGGCGGGCTCCAAGGCGAAGTTGGATGTAGGCCCCTCGGCCTCAATTCGCGACACTCAAACAAAAAGCCCGGCCGCTTGGCCGGGCTTTTCGCTGCAAATCTTTGCTGGCTGCTTATGCCGCCTCATCGGCGACGGTCGCGTCGTCGCTGTCGCCGTCGAGATCGTCGGCATCGCCTTCACCGTCTCCCTCAGCGCCGGCTTCTTCAGCCTTGGCCGCGCCGCGGCGCGGACTCTTGGCGAGCTGGCTCTCGATCTCCTTGATCGCTTCGGTCTCGGTCGAGTGCTGCACCACCGCGATCTCGCGCGACAGCCGGTCGAGCGCCGCTTCATAGAGCTGGCGTTCAGAGTAGGACTGCTCGGGCTGCGATTCCGAACGATAGAGATCGCGCACCACTTCCGCGATCGCGACGATATCGCCCGAATTGATCTTGGCTTCGTATTCCTGCGCCCGGCGCGACCACATCGTGCGCTTGACGCGGGCACGGCCTTTCAGCGTCTCCAGCGCCTTCTTGACCAGCGCCGGGTCGGACAATTTGCGCATGCCGACATTGGCGACCTTCGCGGTGGGCACGCGAAGCGTCATCTTGTCCTTCATGAAGCTGATGACGAAAAGTTCCAGCTTGGCGCCCGCGATCTCCTGCTCCTCGATCGCGAGGATCTGGCCGACGCCATGGGCCGGATAGACCACGAATTCGTTGGCCTTGAAGCCCTGGCGCTGGGTCACAACCTTCTTCGGCTCCTCGACGCGCGGGGCCGCAACCGGCTTCGCGGCCGGCTTGACGGCGGCCTTTGGCGCAGGCGCTGCGGCCTTAGGGGCGGTCTTGGCGGCGACTTTCGAAGCAATGGTCTTGGGAGCTGTCGCTTTCGCGGCAGTTTTGGCAGTCTTTTCTGGCATCACGCTTCTTTTGTTCTTCGAGGACTTTGTAGCCGCAGCCTTACGGGCCTCCTTCACGGACGCCCTGGCACGACCTTTGACTGCGCTGCGGGCAACTGCAGCGGCTTTCTTTGACGATTTGGAAGCACTCTTTTTACGCGTTTTCTGTGACACAGCCTGCGCGCGGAAACTGCCACGCCCCTGTTCGATGTTTTTGCGGAAACGAACGGGGCCAAGCATCGGGGATGGCCGGGTTCGGCTCTGGCAATGTGCCTAATATAGCACATTTTCCGCAAAAATCAATGATTTAGGGCCGAATCCTGCCGCCTGCAGATGCTAACGGTCATAACCCTGTCATTAGGGTTAAACGATGGCGCGATTCCCCGCCTGAATACGGTATCGATCCTGCAGGGCAGCGCGCGAATCAGTCGCCACTTCCGGGGTTCGCAGAGAAATATTTCTCGAACTTGCCCTCCTGCCCGTCGAACTCCTTGGCGTCCGGGGGCGAGTCCTTCTTCTGGGTGATGTTGGGCCAGCTCTTGGCGTATTCGCTGTTGACCTCGAGCCACTTCTCCAGGCCCGGCTCGGTATCCGGCTTGATCGCATCCGCCGGGCATTCCGGTTCGCAGACGCCGCAATCGATGCATTCCTCGGGATGGATGACCAGCATGTTCTCACCCTCGTAGAAACAATCGACGGGGCAGACCTCGACGCAATCAGTATATTTGCACTTGATGCAGTTTTCAGTGACGACGTAGGTCATCCAGGACTCCGAACCAAAGACTCCGAAAGCGGATTCATTCTTTCAGGGTTGCGTTTCAAAAATTGCGTAGCGCAGGAGAACCGCTGCTGCAAGATAAGCAAGCCGGTTCGGCGCCGTGTTTTCAGGCAACTGATCGCCTCCCCGAGATAATCACTCGGCGCGGCTCTGCAAATCCTCATACAGCACCCGTGCGGCGGTGGCGTCGCCCCGCCGCTCGGAGAAGCCGATCACCTTCAGCACGCGCACGCTGCGATCGAGCGCGATGGTCAACACGTCGCCCGGTTTGACCGCGTGTCCGGGCGTGCTCTCGCGCACGCCGTTGATGCGGACATGGCCGGCCTCGACCAGCGCGGCGGCGCTGGTGCGCGCCTTCACCACCCGCGCATGCCACAGCCATTTATCGAGACGCTGACGCTCCAATCGGCCTCATGTTCTCTGTTTGGCGCGGCTCAATCCTTGCGGTTGCCGGCGAGCTGTTCCTTCAGCGCCGCGAGTTTTGCGAACGGCGAATTCGGATCGATCGCGCGCTCGCGTTCGCGCGGCGCCGAACTCGCATATTGGCGGAGCGCCGGGCCGCTCTCGCGCCCCTTGTCGCGGCCGCCTTTATCGCGGAAATCACGGCCGCCGCGCTCGCGGTCGCCACGGTCGCGATCCTTGCGGTCGCCGGAGAATTTATCGCGGCGGCGATCATTGTCGCGGTCGCGGCCCTTGCCCTCGAAGCGCTCGCGGCGCCCGCCTTTGTCCTCGCGCGGGGCGCCATTGCTGGCGGCTGCAGCGGCTGCTTCCGCGGGGGGCGCGCCCTCACGGGGTTTGCGGAATTCGTGATGGCGGCGGCCACGGCGCTGCTGGTCGCGCTGCGCGCCATCGGCACCTTCGCCCGCTGCGGCCGCGCCCTGCGCGCCCTCGCGCGGCTGATGGCGGTGGCGGTTGCGGTCATGGCGCGGGCGACGCTCCTCGGAGCGGCCGCCGGGGCGCCAGACTTCGACCAGTTGCGGTTCGGCCGGGGTCTCGGCTGCGGCGGGCGCGGCGACTGCTTCGGCAGGTGCGGCTTCCTCGGCACCGGCTGCAGCCTCGGCTATAGCCTCCGTTGGCATCGGCTCTGCCGGCGCGTCGGCAGGGACCTCTGCGGGAATGGCTGACTCCGCCTGTACTTCGGCGACTGGATCTGCCTGCGCCTCGATCGCCTCAGGCTCCGGCTGCGCTTCAGCCACCGGCTCTGCCTGCGCCTCAGTCGCTTCCGGTTCCGGCTGCGCTTCAGCGATGGGCTCTGCGGCGGCAGCCGCTGGTTCCTCGCTCGGCGCGGGCGCCAGGGTAACTTCGGGCAACAGCGCCGCGGATGGGCTAACCTCATCGGACGCGGGCAGCTCGGCGGCCACTTCTTCCACCGGTGCCTCCGCCGCAGCCTCGGCAGGCGCTTCCACCGGCGGCGTCTCGGCGGACACTGTCTCGACCACCTCCACCGGCTTCGGCGGCGGGGCCGGGCGGCGTTCCATGCGATAGCCGAGCGCGCGCAGGATCGAGGCGAAATCCTCGCCGGCCGAGCCGGTGAGCGAGGTCATCGCCTGCGTCACCACGAAGCCGCGGCCGTCGAACGCGCCCGCGGGCTTCTCGCCGGCCGAGCCCTCGCGCCAGGCCAGTGCGGGACGGATCAGGTCCGCCAGCCGCTCCAGGATGTCGACGCGCACCGCGCGCTCGCCGCACTGCTTGTAGCCGAGCACGCGATAGGCATCGCGCGGCAGTGCCTTGTCGATCGGGAACGAGGTGCGCCCGCTCGACGCCAGATGCTGCACATTGGAGAGCGCCGAGAGATCGACATTGTCCTGCTTCTCGGCCCAGAGCAGCGAGGCCAACGCGCGTGCGGCCGGCTTCAGGAGCTGCGGGAAATAGATGTGGTAGGCCCCGAACCGCACGCCGTATTTGCGCAGCGTCGCCCGCGAGGGCTGGTCGAGATCCTTCATCTCGGACGAGATCTTGATCCGCTCCAGCACGCCGAGCGCTTCCACGAGCTGGAACGCGATGCCGCGTGCAATGCCTTGCAGATCCTCCGCCTTCGACAGGTCGAACAGCGGCCCGAGCAATTTCGTAATATGCGTCTTGAGCCAGAGATCGAGCCGGTTCTGCACGGCCTCGCGCGGCGCGCCGGTCAGCCGCTCGTCGGAGATGATGCGCAAGCGCGGATGCAGCGCGTCGTCGGCCGCGACGAGTTTGGCCACCGCATCGCCGGTCCAGCGGATGGTGCCGTCGGAGGTCAGCACGAAGGTTTCGTCCGGTGCGGCGCTCAGTTTCTCGGCCCGCGTGTCGATCTCGCGCGCCAGCACCTGCTGCGCTGCGGCCTGCAGCGCCTTGGCATCTGAGCCCGCTTCCGCCGCGTCAGGCGCAAAAGTGAATCCGTCGAGCCGGCCGATCACATGCCCCTCGACGATGACTTCGCCGGTCTTGCCGATTTCAGTATTCAAAACAGAGTTCTCCCGCAGGCGGCGCATCAATACACTGGTACGCCGATCAACGAAACGCTCCGTGAGCCGTTCATGCAGCGCATCGGATAATTTATTTTCGAGCTCGCGCGTGATCCCCTGCCAATGTTCGGGATCGGACAGCCAGTCCGGCCGGTTCGCCACGAAGGTCCAGGTGCGCACCTGAGCGATCCGGCCCGACAGCGTGTCGATGTCGCCGTCGACGCGGTCGGCCTGATCGACCTGGGCGGCAAACCATGCATCGGGAATACGCCCCTTTTGCATCAGGAAGCCGTAAACGGTGGTCACAAGCTCGGCATGGGCGGCCGGCGAGAGCTTTCGGTAATCGGGTATCTGACAAGTCTCCCATAGCCGCTCGACGGCGGTAGCGCCATGCGCCATGTCGCGCACCTCGGCATCGCGCGCGGCATGGTCGAGCACGCGCATGTCTTCCGCGATCGGCGCCCTCGTCAGCACCTCATGCGAAGGCGGCAGCGACAGTGAGACCTGCAGGCTGCCGAGCGAGGAGAAATCCAGCTTCGAATTGCGCCATTGCAGCATTTTCACGCTGTCGAAGGTGTGGTTCTGCAGCGCGTTCACCAGTTCCGGCTCGAACGGCGCGCAGCGGCCCGTGGTGCCGAAGGTGCCATTGCGCGTCGCGCGCCCCGCGCGTCCGGCGATCTGCGCGAACTCGGCCGGCGTCAGGCGGCGGAACTGATAGCCGTCGTATTTGCGGTCGGAGGCAAAGGCGACGTGATCGACGTCGAGGTTCAATCCCATGCCGACGGCGTCGGTGGCGACGAGATAATCGACATCGCCGTTCTGGAACATCGCGACCTGCGCATTGCGTGTGCGCGGCGAGAGCGAGCCGAGCACGACCGCCGCGCCGCCATGCTGGCGGCGGATCAATTCCGCGATCGCATAGACCTCGTCCGCCGAGAACGCGACGATCGCGGTGCGCCGCGGCTGCCGCGTGATCTTGCGGTCGCCGGCGAATTCGAGCGTCGAGAGCCTTGGCCTTGTGATGATGGAGGCGCCGGGCAGCAGCCGCTCGATGATGGGACGCATCGTCGCAGCCCCCAGCAGCAGCGTCTCATCGCGGCCGCGCCGATTGAGGATGCGGTCGGTGAAGACATGCCCGCGCTCGAGATCGGCCGCGATCTGGATCTCGTCGACCGCGAGGAACGAAACATCGAGATCGCGCGGCATCGCCTCGACCGTCGAGACCCAGAAGCGCGGCGACTTCGGCTTGATCTTCTCCTCGCCGGTGATCAGCGCGACGCTCTCGCTTCCGGCGCGATCGGCGATCTTGTTGTAAACCTCGCGCGCCAGGAGCCGCAGCGGCAGGCCGATCAGCCCGGACGAATGCCCAAGCATGCGCTCGATGGCGAGATGCGTCTTGCCGGTATTGGTCGGCCCGAGCACGGCGGTGACGCCGGCGCCGGGCGCGCGCTCATGGGCGAAGGGAGGAGAGGAAAGAGCCATGATGTTCTTGGTACTTTTCTTGGTGCTTGTCGGCCGCGAACGCTATCTCAGTTCCTCATCCTGAGGAGCGCGGAACGCGCGTCCCTAAGGATGAGGTCCGGATATATCCATGCATTCCCGCTTGCCATAGGCATCGGGGCCCTCGCCCCTCGAGACAGTCGCTCGCGCGACCTCCTCAGGGTGAGGGGGATAAAGCTGTTCATGTGCCGGCACTTCCGCAAAAAATTGTCTCACAATGCGACGCCTCTCCCACTGCTGCTTAAGCTTCGGAACGAGTCTAGAACGAATCGCGGCCGAATCGCTGACTCCACTGCCGTTCTCCTCCGTTCACCGCAACATGTCGCGGCGGCGTTTCAGTTCCAGCACTAGATGGGGTTTGAGGATGGTCACGGCGCGGGCAAATTCCTTAAAATCGTTGAGATGCGGAGTCGAATCAGAAGCGGCAAAGAGTCAACAGGATTCCTGTTTCTCCGTCATTTCGGGGCGTCCGCAGGACGAGCTATGATGTGCTCTTGCACATCAGAGAATCCATTGGGCCACATGCACCAGCGGAGAAATGGATTCCGGGCTCATCGCTTCGCGATGCCCCGGAATGACGGTGCGCAGCCTCACTGCGTCTTCGCCACCCGCGGCGGCGTGGCCGACGTCACGAACGACGTCGCCTCCAGCATGGCGAGCCCGAACGGCGTCGGGATCTTGACGCGGTACGGGATCAGGATGCGCGTGCCCGCGATCGGCACGAAGGCGATCTCCATGTTGCGCGCTTCGGCGAGATATTTGATCACGGGACGGTCGGGGATATAGCCCGCGATCGGCGTGAAATAGATCGCGCAGACCAGCGCCGGGCCCTGATAGCCCTTCTCCGCCTTGACCATTTCCACGCGCTTGAAATCGAGCTTCAAATCGTAGCGCAGCCGGCCGTCGAAAATCCCCGCGCTGGTGCGGCAGCTATCCGGGCTCATCAGTTCGCCCGTGCCCGGCACCCGCAACAGCGAGCCGGTCATCGGATCGTACACGTTCTTCTTGTGGGCCTCGGTGACCGGGATCCGGTTCGGATCGACCGGCGGCTCCGGCTCGATCACGGTTTCCTTGATGCCGCCGCCGCCGAGCGCCATCCGGATGATCTCGGATTTCTTGTAGCTGTTGTAGTTGACGGTATAGCCCGATGCCACCAGCGCGCCATTGACCACGCGCCCCTGGGACCCGCCCATCCCGCCGGCGCCGGCAAACGCCTTGAGCAGCCCGGCGGTACCGCCCTGCGCGATCGCGGAAAAGGTGTCGTCACCGATCTCGATGGTCCAGCTTCCCTTGCCGACAGCGATACCGGCCAGCGAGGCCTCGTACTGCGCATCCAGCCGGCCCTGCGCGAGTGCGCCCTCCGGCAACAGCATGAACAGCGCGCCGGCGCACAACAGCCAGGATTCCCTCACGGAGGGCAGAAAACTGCTGAAAATGCTCACAAACTTAACGATCCTGTCGTCGGCGCCAGAGATCATTTGGGAAGAAATGACCGGCAAGCAACGCGGGCGAAAACGGAACCACTTAACCAGCCTGAATACGCCCTTTATATGGTAGGTTAAACCGCTGAACAGCCTTGTGAACGTGCAGGTTTTGGGCTCCATAGCGTTTTACCGGCTGGCGCAAAGAAAACGCGTCAAATTAGGAGTTTCAGGGCACCGGAACGAGGCCCTGAAAGCTATAAAACCTTGACGCTTTGCGGCTCACCCCCTATACGTCCGCGGTTCCTGGAAAATGGACGTGGAATTGGACCCCCGCCGCGCGCGGCGCGCGCTGTTGGTTAAGCGGGGATGGAAGAGGATTTGAACAATGTCGCGGCGCTGTGAACTGACGGCCAAGGGCCCGCAAGTGGGCCACAAGGTGAGCCACTCGAACATCAAGACCAAGCGGCGTTTCCTGCCGAACCTCTGCAACATTACCTTCCAGTCGGAATCGCTCGGCCGCAACATCCGCCTGCGCGTCTCCTCGAACGCGATTAAGAGCGTCGACCACAACGGCGGCCTGGATGCGTTCCTGCGGAAGGCGAATGCCGCGCACCTCTCGCCGCGCGCGCTGGAGCTGAAGCGGCAGATTGAGAAGAAGCAGGCAGCGGCTGCGGAGAAGAAGGCGAGCTGAGCGTTCGCTGTATCAGAGTAGCGATTTGAGAGTTTGAGCGGCCGGGTCGAAAGACCCGGCCGTTCTGTTGTGATTTGCGTCTCCATGGCCTTGCAGACTCCCTTTCACAATAGCAATAAACGCTCATTCGGATGCGGACGTTCGATCTCTCATCAATTCCCGAGGTAAGACCCTTGAACGCTAACTCGCTCACAAACTGAGTTACGTAACGTAAGGGTCCCAGAGCGGGATTCGGGGCATTCACCCGGCAAACGGCGCGATCGATTTCTTAGTTGATTCGTATGGAAGCCATGACGAACGTTCAAGCTCAAGGACCCTGGTCTGATCTAGCCTTGCACACCTTAGGGTCTGTTGGGATTCATCGGGAGTTTATCACGGCAGCGGTCAGATGGATCATGGCTGCGAAGCTTTGATCTG
>NZ_JBEGDB010000313.1:0-8958 GCF_043638955.1 Bradyrhizobium sp. 31Argb
CGATCCAGCTTGCGACCCCTGCCTTGGCCTCGCGGCCGTCGGCATAGCCTCTGAGATAGATGTCCTCATGCTTGAGCGACCGCCACAGCCGCTCGATGAAGACGTTGTCCATCCAACGACCGCGGCCATCCATGGAGATCTTGATCCCTGCACCCGCCAACGCGCCGGTGAAGGCCGCACTGGTGAACTGACTGCCCTGGTCGGTGTTGAAAATCTCCGGCGTGCCGTACTTCGCCAGCGCCTCTTCCAGCGCCGCGTCGATCTTGCGTCTCGTCTTTGTCGTCATCATGCGCTCCGTCTATCAAACGGAGCAGCCCCTTCCAACTAAGCACGTGGTCCCACAATCGGGGTCCATTTCAAACATCATCAGCCCAATCGACGCGCAACTTTCCGCGTACGCGATACGTTCGGCAGATCGTAATCGCTGCTGAACGCTTCGCCGAAGCTTTGCGAGCCGATACCCCCAGTGATATAGATCTGGCGCTGCACTATGTTTTGCCATAGCCGCAGGCAAGCCTGGCGTTGCTGCTCGTTCTGACGCAGACGCGCGAGATGAGCGACCGCAGTCATGAGGTATACAAAACGCACCGCATGCCCGGTTGCAGTCCGCTGTTCCGAAATTGGCAGGTGCGCGCCTGGCTATAGGCCTTATTTTTCACCGTCCAGGGCATGCCATGTGATTTGACGTCGCAGGATTGCCGGCGTTTCTCGTGTTCAATGTCATAGAAGTGCGGCTCGGTGCCCCGTTGCTCCACGAAATAATTGGCTAGCGTCAGATATCGCTGCTCCTGCGTCACTTCGTAGAGGCGCGTCAATGCAAGTTCAATTTCTGGATGGCCATCATAGCCGTGTAGCTGATCGCGCTCCGGGCCGAAAACTGTGGCGAGGTGGTCAGCAAGTCTGCAAACGACGTCCAGCAGGCGTCGTTTGCCAGTAGCCAGAAAGAAAGCGATGCCCGCTTCAATCAAGTGGCCGGCACAGTAAAGCTCATGGCATTCGGCTAGGTTGCTCCAGCGCTCCTGAGGCGCCTTTAGCATGAAATAGGTGTTGAGATAGTCGTCGCCGCATTGGGCGGCCGCAATCAATTCAATCAGCTCATCGGCGGCTTTGTCCAGGTCCGGATTGGGTGTCTGGCACAGCGACCAAGCAGCCGCCTCTAGCCATTTTGCGACATCACTGTCCTGAAAAACCGTGCCGTAGAACTCCCCCTTCGCACGTCCGGCGGCAATACGGAAGTTTTCTACCGCGTGGCTCGGTGTCGCTTGCGGATTGCGGTCGTTGAGCGCGTTCCATTGGTAGGGAATCGCCACTTCCCTCACCAAGTGCTGGCATTTCCCAATCAGCGGATCTGAGACCTGTAGGTCGTGAAGGTTGACTTCGGCCACATCCCGCTGATTCATCTCGTTTCTCCTTCGTGTGGGGCGAACCGGCGCCTAGCTCAGGCAAGCCAGCTCGCCATGATCGTTGTTGAGGTTGCGGCCCCGAAATTGGCGGCTGCGCAATCGTATTCTGCACGCGAACGTTGAAACGCTAGAAATGGAAAAGCTGCCCCCCATGCCGCTGGATGGCGTAGGGCTCATAAAGGGCTGGTCAAACCAAGCTTCTTTCCAATCCCCTACCGCTGAAATGTCATGCAACCATCACGCTGGAGCTTGTGTGATCACAAGCGCCGGTCCACCTAAGCCTCGCCGTCAAGCCAGCCGATCTTGCTCTTCAGGAATCGAAAGCCCAGCAATCTCGAACCCGGCCCGCTCCCTATTGTCCCGACCGTAACCATGACCGCCCGCCGCAGGCTCGTAGAAATAGGCCTCGTAGCCCATCGCCTGGAGCTTCGCGGCCATCTTGCGCGCGTGTCCGGGATGAACACGATCGTCCCGCCCGCGGTGGCGATCAGGATCGGCGGGTATGTTTGGCCGCGTTTGGCGGCATGATACGCGGAATAGGTCTTGAGCCACTCCCAGTGGTCGAGCTTATCGGGGTCCCCATATCGCAATCCAGCTTGCCCCTGCCAGAAGCTTGGTGTAGCGGCGCATGTCGATCAGCGGGATCGTGTAGACCAGCGCGCCGAAGCGTTCCGGATAGCGCGTCAGCATATTGGTGATGAGGATGCCGCTGTTCGATCCGCCCTGGGCTGCGATCCGCTTCGGCTCCGTGACGCCACGACGCACGAGATCGGCGGCAACGGCAGCGAAGTCGTCGTGCGACAATTTCTTGCCACTGAGACGGCCGGCATCGTGCCAGCGCGTGCCGAACTCGCCACGGCCGCGTAGATGCGCCTGGACCGTGGTGCCGCCGCGCTCGAGCCAAAGCTTGCCAAGCGCTGAATTGTAGGACGGCCTCATCGAGATTCCAAAGCCGCCGTAGCCGCTCATATGGACGGGCGCATCGCCCGTCTCGCCGGCCGGACCGGTCCGTACGTAGGGGATGTGCTCGCCATCAATCGAAATGGCCTCATGTTGGGTGACCACCAGCCCATCCACGGTGAAGGTCTTCGGCGCCTGCTTGAGCACGGTCGGACTGCCGACATTATTCTCGATCAGCATAAGCGAAGCTGGCGTGAGCGGATCCTGGCTATCGACGAGCAGGTCGCCATTGCGTTCGGATGGGTCGCTATCAAGAGGCCAGACCTGGACTATCCCTATGTCGGGAATCCCGCGCAGTCGCGCGCGGCTCCACCCTTTATCGGATGGCGAGCAGATCTCGAAGAACGGCCGCAGTTCGTTGAGGATGGAAAGCACAAGCCTACCGGCACTCCAAAAGAGCCCCTGCAGCGCCCGGCGTGGGCTTGGTTCGAAAAGAACCTCGAACTGACGGTTGCCTTGAAGGAAAGCGGCCAAAGAGATGACGAGCACCGTATCCGCGGCATAGGTCTGCCCTGCCACAGATCAGGGCTCGCGCGGTCTGATGGCGAGCCAGTCGCGATGGGTGGCAGAATTGAAGGCGTCCACCTGATCGACGAACCACAGCCGTGGCGGCACGACGGTGCGCTCGACATTGCAGCCGGCTTCAACATGATCAGCTACGACCTCAAAGATCACTTGCGCTTGATCCGCCTGCGTACCGCGCCGCCATATCCTCACTGTACGCGCATAGCCGGAGGTCGTCGCCATGCCCTGCCTATGAGAGCTCGACAGCACCAGCGTATCGGGATCGAGCCGTTCAACCGCGCTCTTGGCTTCCGGCAAGACGAAGCTATCACCGACAAACGTCTACGTGTCGGTATCGAACTCACGCAGGGCGACGGCATCACTGCCGCCGCGCGATAGGCTCAAAATCGTTCGTCTATGACTCCCCTGCGGCCAGACCGTCGCCCTCAGAAGCCGGTCTTCGCCTTCGCTAACCGCGAGCTGATCGATCTCGAGCAGAGCTTCCCATGACGGCTTTGGCGTGCGAAATTCTTCCAGAGTGGTTCGTCGCAAGAGGCCGCGCGGATTGTTGGCGTCCTTCCAGAGATTGTAGAGATAGCTGCCGCGCCGCCGGACGTAGGGAATATTGTCCGGCCGATCCGATCGTAAATCCAGGTCAGCGCGTCGCGATCCCGCTCGCCAAACACCTGCAGCGTCTTGCCATTCTGCCGCTCAACAAATTTCAGCGCCCGCGCGCCTTCGATCTGTTCCAACCACAGATAGGGATCATCGTCTGGAGCGGAAAGCGTCGGCTTTGCAGGTACTTTGTCGTCGCGTTTGCTTTCACCACGCTTCACTCCATCGCCATTGACGCGCACTCCCGACACAGCACCGCATCAAAGCTTTTCACATATTGCATCCGCAGTTCATTGCGGTGGCGGCCGTCGAGGCTGATTGCCATGTGTCAGTCAATTCCATCAATTGCTGAAGTTGGTAGTTGACTTGGGCGCGCTCTGACGCATTTGGCAGGACCGCACATCCTCAAGGCTTCAACCCCAAACTGCCCGTGGCAACTTCATCTCGATGCGAGCTCGGCTTTCCTTGCCTGGGGGCGACTACCGAGCACCTGGGCGACACCGCCCCACCCCAAGTGGCCGCGCTCACAACGTCCGTACCTCTGGATCAAGGTAAGATCGAGAACTTGGTTGCTGAGGGCCGAGACCGTTCTTGCAGCGCAAAGAGGCGCTTGCGGTACGAGCTACACCGAAATTGCTTTCATCACCCTCGCCGCCGGGCGAATCTGGCTATCAATTGAGTCCACGCGCTGGGGAACCTACCGTGCGGATCCCACGCCGCAACGCGAAAGGGCACGCCCGCGCCCATGCGGCGGCAGAGGCTTAGGATGCTCGCTAACATTCGGCACGGCCCTAACGGCCCCCTTTCAGTCGAACTGCCGGCCTGGCCGTTGCGCTCTGTTGGGGTCCTATGCGCACTGGCCGTATGGGTTCTAAAAAGGGTTTGATGGGCCGCCTCGATCGGCTAGCTTCTCAGGGACACCGTTCTTCGGCGTCATAAAAGTCTGGAAAGTCTGGAAGCGCGGAAGTGGCTAGGCGTACCATCGAAATCTATCGCTCAATTAGCTTAAAATGCGGTCTCATCGCGCAACCGGCAGCGGCGGACCTCAGGACGAGCGGAAGCAAAGCCGAGTCAAAACGTTAGTATAGTTTTCCAGATCCTTGGGATAGGTTATTTATTTAGGCCAGGCTGATTTACCAAGTTCGGGCGCCTTACCAAGTTTGGACCCCTTACCAAGTTCGGACCCTCACGAAGCTCGGACGCTTAGTCGCGCAGCGTGTTTTTGGTGGCATTGTCCTGGCGCTGGTGACAACTTCCTTGTACTTTCATACCCATTTCGCCGCGATGGCGTTCTCTTATTGGTAGTGGTCTTGCGGTTTTCGCTATGGGCAGCCTCATTGTATCTGCCATGCTTTCCATCTTGTCCATCGCTGTTTTGGCCTACTTCTTTACGCCCCCTACTTCCAATCTTGCGTTCGATGCTCCGCAAGATCTTCCGGTGGTTGTGATTCTCTTTGTTGCCTTGCTTGTCGGAACCCACCTCATCCGAAAAGTCCGCCGGGAAAGGGCGGCCACGCTTGAGGCCGCAGCCAAGCTCCGGCGCAGCGAGGTTGAGTTGCGAGATCGAGAGAAATGGTGGCGCGAAGTCTTCGAGCATAACCCGGTCATGTACTTCATGGTCGATGCCGCCGGAACGGTCCTGAACGTGAACACGTTGGGCGCAACACAGCTCGGCTATTCGCCCTCGGAGCTCGTCGGGCATTCCGTTCTGAAGGTCTTTCTGGAAGAAGATCTTACCCTTGTTCGCAAATGCCTTGGGCTGTGCGTTGAAACCGTCGGCCAATCCCACACTTGGGACATCCAGAAGGTCAGGAAGGATGGCGCGGTGCTGTGGGTGCGGGAAAACGCCAAAGCCATGCATTGGGCAGACGACCAGCTCATCATCCTCATCGCCTGCGAAGATATCACCGAGCGAAAGCGGACGGAAACTGCCCTGCGGCGGAGTGAAGCCCATTTGGCCCAGGCGCAGGAATTGAGCCGCACCGGCAGCTTCGGCTGGAACGTCGCCACCGGCGAGGTCATCTGGTCAAAGGAGACCTTTCGCATTTTCCAACACGATCCGGCGACAAAACTGAACCCGCAACTCGTCATTGATCGAGCCCATCCAGAAGATCGGGCTGCCGTGCGACAGACCATTGATCGAGCGCTCCGAAACCTAGAGGATTTCGAGCACGAATACCGACTGCTGTTGCCGGACGGCTCGGTGAAGCACCTCCACGCGCTGGCACGAGCCATTAGAACCGCATCTGGCGATATCGAGTTTGTCGGGGCAGTGACGGACATTACGGCTGCAAAGCAGGCGGAACAACAGCTTCGCCGTAGCGAGGCCTATCTGGCCGAAGCACAGCGTCTCAGTCACACGGGCAGCTGGTCCTGGGACGTCCACCGTCTCGAATTTGTGTATCGCTCCGCCGAAGTCGATCGTCTGTTTGGCTTCGATCCGGAAGAGACTGTATCGATAGAGACCATCCGGTCGCGTATCCATCCAGACGACTTGCCGCAGCTTCGGGAAGTGCCGCGCCAGGCTATCGAAGACAAGGGAGGGCACTTCGAATATGATTTCCGAATCCTTCTTCCAAAAGGCGCGATAAGGCGCATACATTCCGTTGCGCACGCTGTGGTCGGTAGCGATGGCAACGTCAGCGAGCTCATCGGAACGCATATGGATGTCACCGAGCAATACGCAGCTAGGGAACGGCTGGAAAAGGCTCTTGCTGACTTGCGCGAAAGTGAGCAGCGCTTTCGCGACTACGCCGAAACGGCCTCCGACTGGCTCTGGGAGACCGGGCCGGACCACCGGGTCACCCGCTTTTCGGGGCACACCAGCGCAGCAAGCATTTTGGCCACGGGAGTCGTCGGGCTGCTTCGCTGCGAAATTGCGGGCGATGTCGAAGCGGAATCTGAGAAGTGGCGGCAGCATCAGGCGACAGTCGACGCGCGACTTCCATTTCGCGATTTCATCTATCGCACCGTCACCCGGACCGGATCTCCAATTTACGTCCGGACCAGCGGCAAGCCATTCTTTGATGCTGACGGCAATTTCCTCGGCTATCGCGGCGTCAGCACTGACATCACCGCAACCATCCGCGCAGATCAGGCTGAACGAGAACTGCGGAAGGCGCAGGCGGAGCTCGCGCACGTGACACGCGTAACGACGCTGGGCGAGATGACCACCTCCATTGCGCACGAGATAAACCAGCCGCTGGCCGCCATTGTCGCCAATGGCGAGGCTTGTCTGGGTTGGCTTGATCGCGAAACTCCTGATCTTTCCGCCGCGCGCTGCTCAGTGGAATGGATCATCGAGGACGCCATCCGGGCGAGCGAGGTGATTCGCCGCATTCGCACGCTAGCCAAGAAAAGCGAGATCGAGATGGTGCCGCTCAATATCAATGAGATCGTCAAGGAGGTTGTCGCGCTGGTGACTCGCGAGCTGGTCAGCCACCAGGTGTCGTTGCGGACCGAGTTGGCGGCGGCCCTCCCCATGATCCTGGGTGACCGGGTTCAACTGCAACAGGTGATCATGAATCTGGTGATGAACGGGATTGAGGCCATGCAAACAGTCAGAGACCGACCGCGCGAACTGGTGATCCGGTCATCCCAACACGATCTGGGAGGCGTGCACCTCGCCGTGACAGATTGCGGCGTTGGGATCACCGAGGAACACGCTGACCAGGTGTTCAACCCCTTTTTCACCACCAAATCAACCGGCCTTGGAATGGGCCTTTCGATCTGCCGTTCGATCGTGGAGGCTCACGGAGGGAGCCTGTCGATTGCCTGCAAGCAGGAGTCGGGCGCGACGTTTCAATTGGTCCTGCCGTTGCATGAAGAGGTCGTGTCGTGACCGGGCGCTGTGACTCGCCGCGCGGAGGCGCGCAAGCGGAGAAGCCGAGCGGAAGAGCGATCGTCTTCGTGATCGACGACGACGTCTCGATGCGTCGTTCGCTCGCGAATCTTTTTCGATCGGTAGGCTTGGACGTTGTTGCGTTCGGATCGGCGCGAGAAATGCTGCAAGCCAAGCTTCCGGATGTTGCCAGCTGCCTGGTCCTTGACGTCAGGCTACCGGGATTGAGTGGCCTCGAGCTGCAGACTGAGCTCGCCAAGTTGAACCTTCGCATTCCGATCATTTTCATCACTGGTCATGGCGACATTCCCATGACCGTCAAGGCCATGAAGGGCGGAGCGGTCGATTTTCTCACCAAGCCGTTTCGCGATCAGGAGCTGCTTGACGCCGTGGTCGCCGCGACCGAACGGGATCGCAAAAGGCGGGAGGTTGAGAAGACGGTTGCCAACCTGCAGTCCTCGTTTGAGGCCTTAAGCCCACGCGAACAGGCCGTGATGAAACTGGTCACTGCTGGGCTGATGAACAAACAGATAGCCGCAGAGCTCGGGCTGGCCGAAATTACCATCAAGATCTACCGCGGACAGGTAATGAAGAAAATGGGCGCACGGTCGCTGGCCGATTTAATCAGAATGGCTGAGCCCCTGGGAATTCGTCCCAACCGGCCGGAACAAGCCTAAGTATGACTATACAATTTCATCTCTCAAGCCCACCCTTGACCCAGCCGACTATGCTTCGGCAATCGCCTTTTCTGCGTTAGGAGGGGTCGTTTTGTTCACGCCTTCGCTCATTTCCGTGGTCGATGACGACGGCTCCGTCCGTGCTGCCATAAATAATCTTTTGAAATCCCGCGGCTACATAGTCCATACATTTGCATCCGCTGAGGAGTTCTTGCGCTCGCCACACCTGAATGAAACATCGTGTGTGATTGCGGACGTGCAGATGTCCGCTATGAGCGGCTTGGACCTGCTGACACATATGCGGGCCGAAGGTTGCGATGCTCCATTCATTTTCATCACTGCCTTTCCCGATGATCGCGTTCGCGCCCGGGCGCTGAGCGCGGGAGCGATTTGCTTGCTGGCCAAGCCATTCGCAGGACAGCACCTGATCAGGTGCCTACATACCGCACTGGATAAGCATCGCGGCGGAGCTAACGCGTGAGACGATGAGCACGCAGTCTGCTCAGTTCGGTGCTGATCTGTGGGCGGAACCGCGCGCTTCGCAACACCGCAACGTCGATGAAGACCTCGGCCTCGCATCGCAACTCGTAACCAGTCGTTGGCGATCGGGGTCCCCTATTGATATTTTTCCGGTATTCGTCACTGGCTTGCGGCGGGGCTCCATCACCTACGGTCGCGAACGCTTTGAGATTTACGACGAAGCCACTTGCTCGACTAACCTCAGTTTCAACTGGTCGTGGCCACCCTAGAGGCGGCCCATATCTCAGGCATTGCTAACAGCAGCGATGATCTCGGCAGGCGCTCCTGTTCGCGGCGAAAGTTTGACTCTGATGAAGGCGCGCTCCATCACGGTGCTTGGCCCAGATTGCTGAGTGTAACCAGTCGACCGTGAAGAACCCGGATTTCAGCTTGGGAGGAGCTGAAGTCGGCGGATGAGCTGGACGAGGATTTGGCGCAG
>NZ_JBEGDB010000314.1:0-8936 GCF_043638955.1 Bradyrhizobium sp. 31Argb
GGCTTCCTCCTAAAAGAAAGCCTTGAATCACGTTCAATCTGATTTGAGAATCCCAAGAGTCCACACGGCCTAGCCCGGCTTGCGTGAGGCGAGATCCGCGATTGCCCTCATCACGGCGTCGCGGACACCAGGGTCGTACAGGATGTGTCCGGCGCCTTCGACGATCCGGACTTCGCCCTTGGGCCAGCGTGCGGCCAGCGCAAACGAGGTGGTCGGCGGACACAGCAAATCGTAGCGGCCCTGCACCAGGATTCCGGGAATGTCTGCAAGCTTGCCGGCGTCGTTCATCAACTGGTCGGGCGCCATGAAGCAGTCATTGGCGAAGTAATGCGCCTCCATGAACGGCGTCGCGGGCACGGCGCGCGAAGAGTTCAGCGAGGCGAGATCGAGCCGTATCCGGCTGGGCGCGTGGACGGAGAGAATGTGCTCGGTGTCATGCCAGGCGCGCGCGGCCGGGCCGTGTACCGCCGCCTCGGCATCGAGGATGCGCCGCCAATAGGCCTCGAGCGGCTGCTCGCGCTCCTCCATCGGCAGAATGCTCAGGAAGTCCGCCGACAGCGCCGGGTAGAAGCGCGGCAGCGTGTCGAGAAAGGCGCCTTCCAATTCCCTGCGCGTGCCGAGGAAGGTCGCGCGCAGCGCGAGGGCGGTGACGCGATCGGGATGCGCCTGCGCATAGGCCAGCGCGAGCGTCGCGCCCCAGGAGCCGCCGACCACCAGCCAGCGCTCGAAACCGAATTTCTGCCGGATCGCTTCCATGTCCGCGATCAGGAGCGGCAGCGTGTTGGCCTCGCGCTTTCCCTTCGGCCGGCTGCGTCCGGCGCCGCGCTGGTCGAACAGCACGGCATGAAAACGCTCGGGATCGAACAGGCGGCGGTGATCCGGCTGGCAGCCGCTGCCAGGGCCGCCATGCAGATAGACGGCGGGCACGCCGCCCTCGCGGCCGACACTCTCGACATAGATCTCGTGATCGTCGCCGACATCAAGGAATTCGGACGTCAGTGGCGCGAAAGGATCCGTGCGGCGCGATGATTTGCCCGCCTCGGCGTCAGGCGCCATGGTCGCCTTCCGTCTCCAGCGTGCCGCCGGCGAAATTGCGATAGAGGAAGCGGTTGTTGTTGGCGGCCGCCTCGGTCTCCGCGAGCTTGAAGATCTTCTCGTGCATCGGCGACAGCGTGCAGGCCGGATCGGTATTCCCCGCATCGCCGGTCAGCGCAAAGGCCTGGCAGCGGCAGCCGCCGTAATCGACCTCGCGGAATTCGCAGGATTTGCACGGCTCGGGCATCCATCCTGTGCCGCGATAGCGGTTGAAGGCGTCCGAGTTCTGCCAGATCCAGGCGATCGAATGGTTCGAGCGCACGGATTCGAACTGAAGTCCGGTGATGCTTTCGGCGGCATGGCACGGCAGCACCTTGCCGGCCGGCGAGATGTTGAAGAATTGCCGGCCCCAGCCGCCCATGCACTTCTTCGGCCGCAGCGCGTAATAGTCCGGCACCACGTAGTCGATCGCGAGCACGCCCTTCAAGCGCGCCTGCGCCTCCTCGACGATGCGGCTGGTCTCCTCGATCTGCGCGATCGTCGGCATCAAGGCCGCACGGTTCTTCAGCGCCCAGCCGTAATACTGCACATTGGCGACCTCGAGCCGGTCGGCGTCGAGATCGACCGCCATCTGGATGATGTCGGAAAGCTGGTGCAGGTTCTGCCGGTGCATCACCGCATTGACGGTGAGCGGCAGGTCGAGCTCGCGCGTCCATCTGGCGGCCTGGATCTTCTTCTCGTGCGAATTCTTCAGGCCCGCGACGCGGTCGGCCACGACAGGCTCGTTGCCCTGGAAGCTGATCTGCACGTGGCAAAGGCCGGCATCGGCGAGCGCCGCCAGTTTTTCCTTCGTCAGCAGCACGGCAGACGTGATCAGGTTGGTGTAGAGCCCGACGTCATCAGCATGCTGCACCAGCTCGACGAGATCTTTCCGCGCGGTCGGCTCGCCGCCGGAGAAATGGATCTGCAGCACGCCGAGCTCGACGAGCTCGGTCATCACCTTCTTCCATTCCTCGGTGGTGAGCTCACTGCCGGAGCGGTCGAGCTCGACCGGGTTGGAGCAATAGGGGCATTGCAGCGGGCAGCGGTGCGTCAGCTCCGCGAGCACCGCCAGCGGAATGCCGTAGCTCGTCGCAGTCGAGCGGCGCTGCTCCAGCACCGCCAGCCCGTCATCCGGCGCGGCCGTCGTCTTGCCCTCGGCGAGAATGTCGCTCATGGCGTCTTCTCCCGTGCCTCGTTGAGAAAACCCTTATCCGCCAGGTCCTGCAGCATCGCTATCACGTCGGTCGAGATCGCCTCGCGCGGTGCGGCGTATTTCGCGGCGAGCTGATCGACCATCTCGGCGACGCTGCGCTCGCCGTCGCAGAGCTGCAGCACTTCGACCGCGATCTCATCCGGCGCCAGCACGCGTTCCGGCGCCAGGATCACCCAGACCTGCCGTGTCTCGTCGAACTTCAGCTTGGCATGCCGCGGCAATTTCGGCCGGCTTGCCTCGCTGACGCTGATGTTGCGGCCCGCCATCGAAAAATCCTCTAGCTCGCCGTCGGCACGAAGGCGCCGGGCGGGATGTGGCCGTCGACATAGGCATGATAGAGCGCGTCGAGCTGCACCCACAGCACGTTGGTCTTGAAGATCAGCGCATTGCAGACCGCCTCGCGCTCCGCCTGCGTCGTGGCGTGCTTCTTGACGTAGTCGAGCGCAAATCCGGCATCGCGCGGCGCCTGCTGCAGGCGGCGCTTGAAATAGCTCATGATATCAGGATTGACGAAGTCATAATGCTGCAGCATGCCGGAGATGCGCTCCTCGTGCAGGTTCGGCGCGAACAATTCCGTCAGCGAGGAGGCGATCGCCTCCAGCGGCGTCCGGTCGCGGCAGAAATGCACATAGGCTTCCACCGCAAAGCGCGTCGCCGGCAGGATGCCTTCGGTCGATTCGACATAGGCGCTGTCGAGGCCAAGGCCTTCGGTCAGCTTCAGCCAGCGCTCGATCCCGCCTTCGCTGCCGACATCGCCGTCATGGTCCTCGATGCGGTGGCGCCACTCGATGCGGGTCAGGCGGTCGCGGAAGCGCGAGATCACGACCGCGTCCTTGATCGGGATCGTGCTCTGGTAATAGTAGCGGTTCAGCGCCCAGGCCTGCACCTGGCCCTTGTTCAATTTGCCGCCATGCAAGAGCTTATGGAACGGATGCAGGTTGTGATAGCGCGTCGCGCCGATATGGCGCAGCACGGCTTCCAGCTCCTCGGCGCTATCAAGCGACACGCCCTTGCCGATCGAATAGGCGGTCATCCCTTTGGGCGAAGTTTCTTGGGGTAAAAGTGCGTTCAAAGCTCGATCTCCGTTCCGTCGGCAGGGATTTGCCAGCCGGCCCGCTCGGCGGCCTTCCGCTCGGGAGAGTCCTTCAACAGCGCCGGGTTGGAGTTGTTGATATGCAGGAACAGTTTTCGGCCGATAGCAAGCTCCGCGAGGCTCTCGATCGCGCCGTGGCCGCCTGACATCGAAATATGTCCCA
Organism: Bradyrhizobium sp. 31Argb; assembly: GCF_043638955.1. Lineage (NCBI taxonomy): Bacteria > Pseudomonadati > Pseudomonadota > Alphaproteobacteria > Hyphomicrobiales > Nitrobacteraceae > Bradyrhizobium > Bradyrhizobium sp. 31Argb. The sequence continues at coordinate 3,547 of NZ_JBEGDB010000314.1, forward strand.
TCGCCTGACCGGTCTTGTTGCCGAGTCCCGCCGCGATCAACTCGTCGTCGCGCCACACCGTGCCATCGAAGAACACCAGCGGCGCTCCTGCAAGCCGGGATTTCAGATCATCGGTCACGCGCGCGCAGGCGGCGAGGAAATAGAGATATTTGCCGCTGGCCTTTTCCGCAATGCGCAAGCCCAGCGTATCGCCCATGCCGTCCTTGCCGGCCGGATGCGCTTTGCCCTCGAGATACCACGCGCCCTTGCCGGGAACCTCGAACGGCAGCACTTCGATGCCGGAGGGTGAGCCGTCGGGCAAGGTCGGCTCGAACGCGTGGTCCACGGCGATCGGCTGGCGCTTGACATTCTTCTCGCTCAGCACGTCGAAGACGCTATTGGACTTCAGGATCGCCAGCACCCGCTGGTGCGCGTAGATCGTAAACGGCGAACCCTCGCGCATCGACAATAGTCCCGCGATCGCGTCGATCTCGCCGTTGGTGAGGATGACGCCCGCGATCGGACTATGGCGAAGCTCGCCGCGCTTTGGGTGCAATTGCGGCGTCGCGGTCACCTGCTGACGCAGGTCGGGCGAGGCGTTGACCAGGAACCAGTGCGCGCCGTCAGCGCTGACCGCGATCGAAGCCTGGGTGCTCTGCAGGTCCGGCGCTTCGCCTCTTGCCTTGGTGCAAACCGGGCAGCCGCAGTTCCACTGCGGAACACCACCACCGGCCGCCGCGCCCAGGACGACGACGCAAAGCATGATCCGTCTCCTGGCGAAAATCTGATAGGCAGGGACACAATAACACAGACGCGGGCGTCAACGCGCATCCCCTTGGGGAAGGTTCGGACGCCCGCAAGTCCAGCATACGTGAGAGATTTGGCTGTCGCGTCCGCTTACTTGCGGGTCGCGCACATATACATGTTGATTTCCATGCCGACGGCGACTTCGGCGATCTTCGGTGCTTTCCAGGCCATTGAGCTCTCCTAAATTGAAACCGGGACGTATTCCGCCCTGCCAATAAAGTAATGCGGGCGAAAAAGTTCGCCAGTTAAATTTTGACGTGTTGCGCTGCATAAGTCATGCTGCGCCGCAACTTAGGGAATTCACGCAGTTGTGCGAGAGCCGCAAGTCAAATCATACGTTTCGCTGTTGTTCGCATTGCGATCAATAGCAATTCTGGGTTTGACAGAGGCTTCCATCGCAAGGGTCTCAACCGGAGTGTCTGCCGCCGATGCCGCGCTATTTCTTCAACACCCGTATCGGCGATGAGCTGATCTCCGACCCCGAGGGCGAAATCCTGCGGGATCCCGATCGCGCTTGGGAGATGGCGCGCGCCATGATTCGGGAACTGCTGCGGACGGAAGGTGCCGACGCCACGCTGTTGAATGCCGTCATCGAAGTGACCGACGACGAGGGCGATATCGTGCTCGAATTTCCGTTCTCCGAGGCGATCATCGGTCCGCCGGATACGGGCTCGGTCACGAAACATTGAAGGTCCGCGCGGTCGTTCTGCGCTGGATCGCTTCCCCGCCTCGATTCCGACCATGTTCCGGATTGCGCATCCGTGGGCGAATGTCGGAAACTGCCGTTCACGAAGCCACGCCGGCGTGTGCAGGGCGCTGCACATGCGAGGACCAACAGGCTTTCGCATCTGGGGAGAACCACAACGATGAACAACCCGACCACGCCGCGCGGCCTTGTCCTGGCCGGCGCCTTTTTCGGCGCATTCACGCTTGCCGCCCATGCCCAGCAGCCCGCCAATCCGCCTGCCGCCGGCGCGGCACCCGCGGCGGCGCAGCCGCTGCCGCCGGGCTCGCCCTTGATCGGGCGTCCAGAGAACGAGGCGGCCGCCAAGCTTGCCCCGGTCGCGCCGCCGCCGCTGGCGGCCGCGCCCGACAAATTGCCGCTCGCCAAGCTCAAGGTGCCGGCCGGCTTCAACGTCGAGGTCTACGCCGCCGGCATGGCGAATGCGCGCTCGCTGGCGCAGAGCGACAAGGGCACGGTGTTCGTCGGCAGCCGCCTGGTCGACAAGGTCTATGCCATCGTCAACAAGGACGGCAAACGCCAGGTGAAGGTGATCGCCTCCGGCCTCTATCGTCCGAACGGCGTCGCCTTCAAGGACGGCACGCTCTACATCGCGGAGCTCTCCAAGGTCTCCAAGATCGAGAAGATCGACGATGTCATCGACAGTCCGCCGAAGCCGACGATGATCTACGACAATCTGCCGAAGGACGAGGCCCATGGCTGGAAGTTCATCGCCATCGGCCCGGACAACAAGCTCTATGTCCCGGTCGGCCAGCCCGGCAACAACGTGCTGCATGACGATGCGCATGGCCAGATCCGGCGTATCAATCTCGATGGCTCGGGCGCGGAAGTGTTTGCGGTCGGCGTGCGCAACACGGTCGGCTTCGACTGGAATCCCGAGACCAGGCACCTCTACTTCACCGACAATGGCCGCGACTGGCTGTCCGAGACGGTGCCGGAGGACGAGCTCAACCGCGTGACCAAGGCCGGCGAGGATTTCGGCGCGCCGTTCTGCTACCAGGGCAACATCATCGACCAGGAGCTCGGCTGGGGTAAATCCTGCAGCGACTACACCCCGCCGGTCGGCCTGATGGGCCCGCACACCGCGGCGCTCGGCATGCGCTTCTATACCGGCAACATGTTCCCGAAAGCCTACAAGAACGCGATCTTCGTCGCGCGTCATGGCTCCTGGAACAAGTCGAAGAAGGAGGGCGGCGATGTCGTCGTGGTCAAGCTCGACAAGGACGGCAAGGTGAAGTCGGTCGAGCCGTTCCTCACCGGCTTCCTCGCGGACAACAAATATGTCGGCCGTCCCGTCGATGTGATGCAACTGAAAGACGGCTCGCTGCTCGTCTCCGACGACTGGAACGGCGCCGTCTACCGCATCACCTACGGCAAGCAGAAGGTCGCGGGGCAGTAGGTCGTACTCTCTCTCCGTCATTGCGAGCGAAGCGACGCAATCCATGCCTCCGCAAGTGGCGAAATGGATTGCTTCGTCCGCTTCGCTCCTCGCAATGACGGAGCGCCAGGAAAGATCGATGTATAAGAAGCTAATCACCGCGCTCGCCTGTGCATCCATCACCTTCGCCGCCAGCGCCGGGACCATCCAGGAGCGCGCCGCGCCCTGTCTTGCCTGCCATGGCGAGCGCGGCATGTCCGAGACCGAGAACACCCCTTCGCTCGGCGCCCAGCAAGCGGCTTACGTGTTGATCCAGCTCTTCATGTTCCGCGAGAAGCTGCGCGCGTTCGACACCATGAACGAGATGGCGAAGGATCTGTCCGACGACGACCTCCGCACCTTTTCCGATTTTATCGCCACCTTGCCCAAGCCGGCACCGCCCGCCGAGGCCGGCGATTCCGCCCGCGTGGCGCACGGCCAGGCATTGGCGCATCAATATCTCTGCAACAACTGCCACAGGCCGGATTTCTCCGGCAACGACAACGTCCCGCGCATCGCCAACCAGCGCGAGGACTATCTGAACAAGACGCTCAGCGAGTACAAGGACAACACCCGCCACGGCTATGACGGCACCATGGCCGACGTGATGCAGCCGGTGACGAAAGAGCAGATCGCCGACCTTGCCTATTACATCGCCCGCTACCGCTAAAGTGCGCGGCGATCGTCATTCCGGGGCGCGCGGAGCGCGAGCCCGGAATCCATTCGTCCACTTGCGCGGGTGGACAAATGGATTCCGGGCTCGATGCTATCGCATCGCCCCGGAATGACGGCGTCACCGTTTTCGCGGAGGTCATCCCGACCTTCTCCCCATGCGCGAGGAGAAGGGGCAGATGCCATCTTTGTCCATTCCTTGCGCTGGCCACGTCAGCCCTGTGACGCTAAAACACGCCCGTCGCAACGGAGTTGGCAATGGAAGAACTTTGGCGTCTGTCGGCCGCGGATCTGGCCGGCCTGATCAAATCGAAGAAGGTTTCGGCGAGGGAGGCGGCGACTGCCGCCCTGGCGCGGCTGGACGCGGTCAATCCCAAGCTCAATGCCGTGGTCGACCACAGGCCTGCGGAGGTGCTGGCGCAGGCGGACGCCATCGATGCCGCGATCGCCCGCGGCGAGGACGCCGGCGCGCTCGGCGGCGTCCCTGTCACAATCAAGGTCAATGTCGACCAGGAAGGGTTTGCCACCACCAACGGCTTGAAGCTGCAGCGCGACGTGATCGCGAAGGCCAACAATCCCGTGGTCGAGAATTTGCGGAAAGCGGGCGCCGTCCTGCTCGGCCGCACCAATTGCCCCGCCTTCTCCTATCGCTGGTTCACCACCAACCTGATTCATGGCGACACCAAAAACCCCCGCGATAGCGGCATCACGCCGGGCGGCTCCTCCGGCGGCGCGGGGTCTGCGGTCGCGGCCGGCATCGGGCATATCGCGCATGGCACCGATATCGCGGGCTCGATCCGCTATCCGGCCTATGCCTGCGGCGTGCATGGCCTGCGGCCGACCATGGGCCGCATCCCCGCCTTCAACGCGGCGCTGCCGGAGCGGCCGATCGGCCCGCAGATCAGCGCGGTCTCCGGGCCGCTGGCGCGCACCGTCAACGACCTGCGCATCGCGCTCGCGGCGATGTCGGCGCGGGACGTCCGCGACCCCTGGTGGATGCCGGTGCTATTGGAGGGACCGTCGGTGCCGAAGCGCGTCGCGATGTGCCTCGATCCTGACGGCCTGAACCCGGTCGCCGAGGTGAAGGCGGCGGTGGCCGATGCCGGCAAGCGGCTGGAGCGCGCCGGCTGGACCGTCGAGGAGATCACGACAACGCCGCCGCTGCGCGAAGCCGCCGACCTCCAGACCAAGCTCTGGCTCGGCGACGGCTATGAGGCGCAACTGGAAGCCGCCGAGCGCGAGGGCGATCCCGGCGCGCTCGCCTGCCTGCGCGGCAGCCGCGCCAAAGTGCATACTTTCGATCTTTCGAAAGCGCTGACGCGCCGGGCGACGTTGACGCGCGAATGGCTGGCGTTCTTCGAACAATACGCGGTGTTGCTGATGCCGGTCTCCGGCGAATTGCCGTTCCCGGATCAACTCGATTGCAAGGACGATGCCTCCTTTGCGCGGGTCTGGCACGCGCAGTTGCCGCAGATCGCCATTCCTTTCATGGGCCTGCCTGGGCTGGTTGTGAGCACAGGCCTGGTCGGCCGGATTCCCGTCGGCGTGCAACTGGTCTCGGGCCGCTACCGCGAAGATCTCTGCCTTGCCGCGGGCGAGGCGGTCGAAGCCGGCGGCACCCCGTCCGCGGTCGTCGATCCCGCAGGCTGATCGAACCATGATGATTGCAGCGCGCAAAGCTCCCTCTCCCCGTTCTTACGGTAGGGGAATCGCATATGGCCTTAGGGGGTATTGCATAGCGGAGCGAATTGGATTCTTCGGGTGTCTCCCGAT
>NZ_JBEGDB010000315.1:0-8904 GCF_043638955.1 Bradyrhizobium sp. 31Argb
ACGCAACCTCGGACCGGCCGACAGTCGGAGCTACATCCGTCAAGCGAAAGTAACATCCTCAGGTGAGGCAATACGTCTGGGAAAATTCGGCGCTGTTGGCGGCAGCCGGCCTGGCTGCGATGTCGAACGCCGTCCGGTCGGCCTCGCCCGACATCAGCGGCGCATATTTCTCGCGGAAGCGCGTAAGCCCGATCGCGTCCTCGGCGAGCGCATAGCCGACCACGGCACGGATGATGTCGCCCTTCTCGGCCGCATTCAGCGGCATTCAGCGGCGTGAAGTCGCGCCAGCGGTCACCATAATAGAGCTCGATCTGCTCGGAGGCCTCGCGCCAGTGCCGCTGCGCCCAATAGATGTCGGAGCGCAGCCGGATCGCCTCGCGGCCGGGAATGTTGGAGATGATGTCGAGCGCAAGGTCATGCCGACCAACGTCGCTCTGCGCGCGCGCCTCGAGCAGCAGCCGCTGCTGGCGCAATTCGCCGGACAGATCCGAGATGCGGGTCAGGCGCAGCGCCGCGATCGCGCGCTCCGGCTTGCGATTGGCGAGATAGACCATGGCAAGGCGTGCGGCGACCTGCGCGCGCGCTGCGCCCTCCAGCCGCTTGTCGACCTGATACTGCAGAAGCTCGGCAGCTTGATCAAGGAGGTCGACGCCGACGAGGCGATCAGCGAGGCGACGGATCATCTCGTCGCCGCGGCGACCGATCGGCGTGAGCTCGCGATATTCATAGAACATCGTGAGCGCGTCGATCGGCGGGATGCTGTCACCGGCGGGCCCGAGGAAAAGCTGGGAGAACAGCGCTGACGCCGCATCCTGTGCCTGCCGCGATTCCGGCGAATTCGGCTGCAGCCTCGTCGCGGCGCGCGTAGCCGCGAACGCCTCCGCATAGCGGCCGGTGTCGGAATAGATCTTCGCCAGGATCTGCAGCGTGCGCAGCTCGATGCTGTCGCCGCGCCACATCACCGCGAGCAGTTCGAGCTCGCGCAGGATGTCGGCCTGGGTGATCTCACCCCGCTTCTGCTTCAGTGTGACCTCGAGCAATTTGCCTTCGGCCGCGGCCTCCCGGTCGGGCGAGTTCGCGGCGAAGCGGTAAGCGTCGAGCGCGTCCTTCTCATAGCCGAGCGCTTCGGCGAGCCGGCCGCGCAGCACGGCTGCCGCCGGCTTCAATTCCTTCGGCAGGCCGATCACCTCGAGCTCGCTGCGGCGGCGCGCGGCTCCGGCAAAATCCTTCACCTCGAGCGCGGCCTTCATCGATTCCAGCATGACGATACGCTGCAGGTCCGGCGGCAGGGTCGCGACCGAGAACTCCGCGTTCTTGAATTTCTCCCGCGCATCCGCCCATTTGCCCTGGCGCGCAAGGGCGAGCCCCTTCCACAATTGGGAATCGTAGCCGTTGCCGATCACGGGGTTGGCAAGATCCTTGAGCGCGCGCTCGGGCCGGCCCATCATGATGCTGCTGGCGGCATGAACCATCAGCACGGCCGGGTCCTCGGCGCCGCGCTTGCTCTCCGACAGCATCAGATTGGCAACACCGTGTGCCTCCTCGTACAGGGCGCGCGCGACGTAGAACTTGGCAAGGTTGAGCCGCGCCTGCGCGAGCTGCTCGGGCGACGTGGTCGCCTCGGCGCTGGCCGCGATCAGCGCGTCGAGCCGCTTCAGGAAGTTCTCCGACTGGTTGTTCTTCCATTCCTCGGCATCGAACAGCGGCTTCACCGCGGCGGTGGCGCGTTCGGCGGCAACGTCGGCCGATGACAGCGTAAGCCCGCCCGGACGTCCCAGCACCACCTTGTCGGCGCCGAGTTCGGCCTTCACGTCGTCGGAGTTCGGATGCACCACGAGGCCGTGGACGGATTCAAGCAGCGACAGCTCGACGAAATCCTGCCGACGGATGAAGCCGCGCGCCGGCGGCGGCGCGGTGACGACCCACAGCATGTCGCCGGCGTCTGGATCGACCAGCCGGTGCAATTGCCCGGGATTGGCCAAGGGCACGCTGACATTGGCGAGCGCGGGATCGCTGACATTGCGCACCACCATCAATGGCTGCGGCGGCTTCTGCACCCGGTCGGCGAAGGTCACCGTCCAGCCCGTGCCGGAGGAACGCTCGTCGGCCTCGAGCGAAGGCATCTGCGGGCGGTTGAGGCGGAAGCGGATCGCCTGTCCCTGGTCCAGCGGCAAGCGGCTGACGTCGGAGATGATGGCGCCGGCCTTGTCGCGGATCGGCGCGACATCGATCGCCTCCGGAGAATCGAACACCAGCCACACCGCGTCGGCGCGGCGGAACAGCGCCGACGGCGTCGCCTTCTGGAAGGTGAACGTCACGCGCAAGCCGTCGCTGTCGCGCTGCGCGTCGACCGTAACCGGCTTTTCAGCGGAGGAGACCTGCGGCGTTGCGGCCGCGGCCTGTTTCGGCGCGGCATTCGCAGGCGACGGTGAAGCCTCATTGACGGGGGCTGCTGCAGGCTTCGCGTTCTCGGCAGGCGCCGCTTGCGCCGGAGGGGGAGCAGGCGGCACCTCCTGCGCGACCTTCTCGGACGCCGGCGCGGGCATTTCGGCGGCAGGGGGCTGCGGCTTCGCGGCCGCAGGCGCTGTGGTCTCGGCCGCTGCGGCCGGCGCCGCCTGCGGCGCATTTGCGCCCTGCTCGGGCTTGATGGAGATCTTGGCCTGCTCCGCGAAAGTCTCCGAGGTCAAGGGCGCGATCGGCGCCGGCTGCTGCAAGGGCGTGGATTCCCTGATCGCCTTGCCCTGCCCAGCCGCCACGGCGACCAGCGGCTTTGCCGGCGCGGGTGGAACGTTGGCGGCGTGCCCATCCGCCGCCGGCTTCTCCGGCTGCTGGAAGGCGACGTCGACGACATAGTTCTTGTCCTCGCGGAAGGAGCGCACGTCGACTTCGCCGATCAAGTTGATGTCGACAGCCGAAGTGTCGGTGTCGGAGCGCTGGTTGATCGAAGCGACGTTCGGCGGCGCCGCCACCTTGGCATCCGCGAGGTCGAAGCTGAGCACGCTGTTGAACAACAGCGTCAGCTTCTGCTCGTTCAGCACCGAGGACACGCTGACGCCGTCGGGGATTTCGAACACGAAGCGCACGAAGGTCGGCTGCACCGAAGCGCGCACGCGCACCGGTGGCTTTTTCTTGGCGGCGTCCGCCGCCCGCTGCGCGCGCAACGCACGCTCGGCGGCACGCGCGCGCTCGGCCAGTTCGCGGATCACGTCCGTGGGCAGAGGCGGCGGCGGCCCGGCCCAATCATCGGGCAGGAAGTCGATGAAGATCCGCTCTGCCGCAGTCATCGTGTTGATCGTCACCCGCCGCGACAGCGACAGGCGGATCGCCGTTCCGTCCGGATCGCGCCGCGCCATGCCGACATAATCAGGCACGGCATCGGCCAATCCCTCCACCGGGATATCGACTGGCCGCTTGAAGCGGACCACGACGATCGAGCCGGCCGTCGACACCTCGGTTTCGACATCTTCGGCAAGCTTGAACACCAGCCGCGCAAAACCGTTCGCCGCCGAGAACGTCGCCACGCCCTTGACCGGATCGTCGGCGCGGGCGGCGGGGGCAAGCGTCAGCGAGATCAGGAGCACGGCAAGCGGCCACAGCCGGCCCAGGCAAAGATACGCCGCCCGCGCCAAAACGCGGCCATGCGACCTTAGTCCAGCGGCAGCCCGTCGCGCCATGCCAGTTACGTCTTTCAGCCCTCAAGCCTCGAAGCAGACGCGAATGCGCCACCCCGCATCCGAATCTTGAATTGGCTCGCTTAAGGAGTTGTTAAATATCTACATTAGGGATGATTGATTTGCTGGATCTGGCGCGAAGAGCCGGCAAAGGTGCTCGGATAGTGCATCTTGGACCGTGTGGGTGACCTGCCTTCAAGGAGATTCCGATGCGTCAAGTGGATCGGGCGATCCTGGTGATCGGTGCAATCCTGGCGGCGCTGCCTGCCCAGGCGCAGACCTATGATCCGCGTTACCCGATCTGCATGCAGGTCTTCAGCATTGACGGCCCTGCAATCGGGTGCGGCTATACATCGATGGCTCAGTGCAAGGCGTCGGCGTCAGGCCGCGCAGCCGAATGCTTCGCCAACCCGTATTTCGCCGGCGGCCCTCGCCGGACGAGGCGCTCAAGATCGTGATGCGCGAGCGCCAAACCGCTTCGTCTCGGGCGCGGCAAGAAAGCGATGGCTAACGCGGCTTAAAGGGCGCATGCTGCTCTTGGGGCAGCGCCGGCGCCGGCGTTTTCGCGAAAGGCACGCGCGCATGACCACCCGCTCCCGACGAGAAGTCGTCACTTTCAAACACCCGTTCCGGATCAGAGGTATCGATCGCCTGTTACCGGCCGGCGACTACGAGGTCATCACCGACGAGGAGACGATCGAGGGACTCTCGTTCGACGCGTTCCGACGCGTCGCCACCATGATCATGGTTCCCGCTGAAGGCTCGCGCGGGCTGGCGATGCAGATGGTGTCGATCGGCTCGGTCGATCTCGCGGACGCGCAACGCATCGATGCGAGCGCGCCCCATGACTGACGAACCGCTTGACCTCGACAGCCATCGCGGCATGGCGGCGCAAAAAGCGACCGATATCCGTCGTGAGCTGGCTGAGATCGAGAGCCATGCGCGGGAGCTGCGCGAGCGGCAGACCGCGCTCGAAAATGACCTCTTGTCGGCTGCCGCCGCGTCGTGGCCGGAAGCAGCTACCAAGGCGCGTTACGTACTCGACCTTTATGCCGCCGGCCTGCCGCCGGAAGATACCAGGCATCGCGATCTCGTCGCTGCGATTCTTGAGGATTTTGCACGGCTCACCGAGCAAGGCGGAGCACGATCGCCGCGCCGCCTCCAGGGAGCAGGTCACGTGACGCTCAGGCAAAGCCGCTTCATCAGCTATGAATATGACAGGATGGTCGTCCTGTTCTCGATGCTCGACGGACAGAAGGAGATTTCTTGTGCAATCTCGATCTCGGCGATGGATGAGCTGGAAGGCGTGGTGCGAGCGAAAGCAACGCAACGCGAAGCGCAATTCTTGCGACTGCGCGAGCGCATCGAGGCCTGCGCCGACGGCAAATACCAGGCGACCGAGTTCGAAGGAACGCCGCCCGGGATCGTCCTGCGCAGCATCGATTTCCGAAAGCCGCGATAGAACCGCACGCTGGCGACCGGTGGGAAAGTGATGCTGTCCCGTTGGCGACCGCTCTGTTCCAGACGATCGTGATCGCTTAGCGTTCAAACGAACGTACGCTGGCCCCGAGCCGGCGCATCAACATCGCTCCCGTAGGAGAGCGCGAAAGATCCTGCGAGCATCGACCTAGCCATCGGATGGCTCACGCCTTATGTTGTTGATATCACTGATCGTGAAAAAGGCTTCAGTGACTGAGAGACCATGCCGCGCTCCCGCCAGAAACAGGAGGGAGCCCCATGAGTTCCACAATCTATCCATTGCATTTTGAACGGAGTTTCGAGCGCCGCTGGGCCTCCAGAATGGTTCGCGACGGGCCAAGGCGCTCGCCGTCACAAGGCACCAATACCTGTATCTGCGGACACCTCATTACTGCCCCCATCCGTTCGACCTATTTGTCCACCGGGGTTGTCAACGAATGGCGGTGTTCCGCTTGCGGCAACCACTGGGAGACGATTGCTGATCCCGGCGCGGGCTCAACGAAGCCAAATCAATGAGCCATTGCGCGGCCTTTGCCCGGCAAAGGCTGCGCGGCGGCGAATTGAAGCTGCTCGCTCAAGTCGGCTCTGACACACCAGCGAAACAGAGCAGCGAACGCACCGCACGGTTGGTCTCGCAAGCAAGGAGGCTCCTATGAAGGGCAACATATTCAACAGCAAAGGTATTCACGTCGGCGTTATAGTCGGTCGAGAAATTTTCGACCGCAACGGTACAAAGCTCTATCACCTCAAAGGGATCAACATCTACAGGCTCTCCGGAGAGTTGGTTGGTCATCTAAGTGATGCGAGCGGTTCGGATAAGCGGCTTGATAAAGCGACCGACCGCTTGTTCAGGTAGCTACCCAGGCGCGGCTGCCTGTGGATGCACGAGAGCGCACCCAGGGCTAACGTATGATCCGCATCACTCAATTGTATGGAAATCTGTATGGAAATCTACAGCATCAACGGCACTGCCACAGGTGTGGCTATGCACCGATGGCCCGGTGCAAAGCGCCGGTGTCAGCCGCCAGCCCAATGCTTCGCCAGCCCGTATTTCGCGGGCGCAAACAGGAAAACGCCAGTCAGGGCCAGGCGGTAGGCAAGTTCCCTGTTGTGTTTGAGGCAAACGGGCGAAGCCACAGATTGAACAACGTGCTACGCTCCACTCGCCAGGGTTGATGTAAATCAATGGCGTTCGTGTGCCATTTGCTTTGCATTCGGATGGTCATGGAGACGGAATAAAGTCGGGCGGCCATAGAGGAGAACTGCAAATGAGTGATCTTGTCGTGATCGCATTCCCTACCGAGGCGAAGGCGGAAGAAGTTCGTCAGAAATTGCTGGCCATGCAGAAGGAGTACCTGATCGAACTCGGCGATGCCGTGATTGCGGTGAAGGATGCCGATGGTCGGGTAAAGCTGAACCAGCTCATCAACACCACAGCGGCCGGCGCGGTCGGCGGCGCTTTCTGGGGCACCCTGATCGGTCTGATCTTCCTGATGCCGCTGGCAGGAGCAGCGCTTGGCGCCGCCGGCGGCACGCTCGGCGGATATCTGACCGATGTCGGTATCGACGACAAATGGATGAAGGAGACGGCGGCTGCCATTCAACCGGGAACCGCAGCCCTTTTTGTGCTGGCGCGCAGGGTGACCGGGGACAAAGTGCTTGAAGGTCTCAAGGGCGAAGGCGGGACCGTGCTGAAGACGTCTCTCGACCACACCAAGGAAGACGCGTTGCGGGCGGCACTGGCCGGCGCGCAAGCGGCTGTTCCTACCCCACCTGCACCGGCGGCTTAATAGTACTGCTGCAAGCGATGCGCCGAAGCCGTCAGTTCAGCTTCGGCGTGAGCATCTTGCCCTCGATCTTGGGCAGGTCGGCGGCGGGCTGCAGCTTGTCGGGACTGGCGCGGCGGGCGAGCTCGACGGTGAGCCGCTCGGCCGCTTCAGGCTGCATCAGGCCGAGGATATCAGCCATCTTGCGCGGCGCGATCTGGGAAGCGATCTCGTAGAGCACGCCCATTTCCAGCCGGTCGAACACCTTCGCGGCGTCCTTCGGCTTCATGCCCTCATACATCGTGATGATGCCCTTGAAGCGCGCGGCGTCGGCTTCGGCCTTCTGCGCCGCGACGGCGCTGCTCCTGGCGTCGCTGGCCTTGGCCTCCTCCACCTTCGTCTCGATGCGCTTCTCGGCGGCCTTCAACAGGCTTTCGCGGATCTCGATCTCGCGCGCGCGGGCATCCAGTTCCTGCCGGCGCGCCTGCAGCCGTTCCAGGATCGCGCGCTCGGAGGCCGAGATCTGCGGGGGCAAATTCGGATTGATCACGACGCCATCCGGCTGCGGCGGCGGATCAGCGGCGGCGGGCGGCTCTTCCTTCTTTTTCTCCTCGGGGCCGTGCACGGAGCCGGTGATGTCGTTCGGATCTCCCTTGTTCTTTCCTCCCGGGAAATTCAGCATCTCCTGCGCCCATGACGGCTTGGTCGACTGCGGATTGTAGTCGAACACATAGCCGCCATCGAGCACGAGGCCCGCGACCTTCAGCACCACGAGGCCGAAGATCGCGACCAGCACGACCGGGATGACGCGGATGTCGCGAAACGCGCTCATGCGGCCAGACCGCCTGCCTTTCTGCGTTCGGTGAAGGCTTCAGCAGCCGCCGCCACCGCCTTGGCCGGCGACATCTTCGGCGCCGCCGGCGCGGGTGCAGCGGCTGCGGCGGGCGCAGCCTCCGTCACCGGCCGTCCCGCCTGCACGATCCTCGACAGCCGCCGGATCATGGCGTCGGCCTCGGAGAGCTGGCCCTTCAGATGCGCCGACATCTGCGTCGCCGCGGTGAGCTGGCTGCCGAGATTCTCGTTGACGTCGCGCACGGTGTGCTTCAGCCCGCCGATCGCGCGCTCGGCGATCTCGGTTGCGGTGATCAGTTCGGCGATCGTGGCCTTCAGCGAGTGCTCGTCGGCCTTCAGCCGCTGCAGGCGCTTGTTGAGCAGCATGCAGTAGCCGATCGTCAGCATCAACAGCACCGCGACCAGGCTTTCAATCGCAATTCCGAGGGAATGATTCAAACTATGCCTCCATCATCTTGGTCTGCTCGTCGGCCTTCTCGAACATCGCAAAGGTGGTATTTGGCTTGCGCAAATTCTTGCTGACGCGGATCGCGACGCGGTCGCCGACGCGACCCATGCGGCCCTCGGTCAGGGTGACGTGGCCGCAGCGCACCGACACCAGCGAGTCCGCGCGGATGTCGAGCGGCAGCGTGTCGCCGACCTTCAGCTTCATCAACTGCTTGAGCGGAATGTCGGCTTCATAAAGCACGGCCTCGACGGAGATCTCCGCCTGCGCCACTTCGGTCGCGAAGTGTCCTTCCCAGATCGGATCGCGGCCGAACTTTTCGCCCATGAACATCTGCAACAGCACGTTGCGGATCGGTTCGATGGTCGCATAGGGCAGCAGCAATTCGATATTGCCGCCGCGGTCCTCCATGTCGATGCGCAGGCGCACCAGGATCGCGGCGTTGGCGGGACGGCTGATCGCCGCAAAGCGCGGATTGGTCTCGAGGCGGTCGATGCTGAATTTCACCGGCGACAGCGGCCGGAACGCCTGTTCGGCATCGGCCAGCACGACCTCGATCAGGCGCTTCACCAGGTTGGTCTCGATCGTGGTGTAGGGGCGCCCCTCGATGCGCAGTAGGGCTATCGCATATGGGCGAGGGCGCGGAGAAGGAAGTCGTTGTTCCATCTGGCCTGGAGCATTTTGTGGCTGA
>NZ_JBEGDB010000316.1:0-8824 GCF_043638955.1 Bradyrhizobium sp. 31Argb
CAAAGCTCGCGCCAAACTCGGCCGCGCCTATCCAGCCACCCCCAAAGAGTCAAAATCACTGTGATAGACCACTAGTTCCCGCTTGGCATTCCTCGGATGCATCAATCTCCCCACCGCCGTCGTGGACCCAAACGTCGATGTGGAGCTTGCGCTTTGGTTCGAATCAGTCGCAGCGGAGCCAGTACAATCCCTGTTTCTCGTTTTGTTCGCAACAAGAAACGGATCTAGGACGCGGACCCATAAAGGGGCAGCTATAGCCTGATTGACGCGAGTTGAACGAAGCCATTGGGCGCACCGCGGAATGCGGGATTGTGATACCTGGGCCGAAAAGGAAACCGACTGGCACCGCGCGTGGAAAAACAACTTTCCGGCCGAATGCCAAGAGTTTATCCAGTACGATGGGCAATCCGGGGAGAAGCATATCGCTGATGTTCGTACTCCTCATGGCCTTGTGATTGAGGTTCAGCATTCGCATCTCGATCCGCTAGAACGGGCTGCACGCGAGCGCTTTTACGGAAATATGGTGTGGGTTGTTGATGGCACCCGCCTAAAACGAGACTATCCACGGTTTAGTAACGGAAAGGATGATCTCAGGCGCACGAAGATCCAGGGACACTTCCTCCTCGCATTCCCTGATGAATGCTTTCCTGCGATGTGGCTTGATAGCTCAGTGCCCGTCATTTTTGATTTCCGAGGTGTGGATAACCGCCGGCCCTACGACAATTATCAACATGTCGGTCGTCAGCCAGTTCGGTATTCGCTTCGCAGGTTCGGCCATGGTTTTGACCCTCCGCTACCGGCACTCTCCGACTTGCCCCAGCCAGGCGATATGACCTGCTTCACGAAATCGGGAAAAAAAGCGACAATTTGCTTGAAGCGAGATGGAGCGCACCCGAGCAGTCGGCTTCCCAGTGCTACTCTCAAAGATACGCCGCCGGGTTCGAAATGCGGCTGTCCGGCGAAAGGGAGGATTGTCAGCCCGACGCCGCGAGTCCTGGTGAGGCTTCCAACTACGCCAACCGGCAAAAGAGCCCGCCAGCTAGCGGCGGCGCACGCTCAAGATCTTTGGCTCTCTCGACTTCGCCGGCTCACTCAGTGTCTTTGCTGTCGTCGATGGCTCCGCCGAAATACAGCGTCCGAGGGCGCGGACGGGTCCCTCTGTCAAAACTCAGAAGCTTTCGGTTAGGCTTGTGCTCGACGCCGCTGGCAAAAGATCTCGTTGCGCTTTGCGTGAAGCCGCTCGCGGCGCGGGACCCCATCGCCCACCCTCGGGCGCTTCGAACCACAGCTGTTCGATGGCGGGAAGTGATGATGCGATTGCGGGGAAGCTGCAAAGAGTCGTGTGAGGTCCATGGGCGGGGAAATCACGCCGCGGTTGTGCCTGGGAAAGCCGGTGCTCAAGGTCGCGCAATCCGAGCGGCGCGGGCGAGGGCTGTCTATTCGGCGGACTACTCCAGCGATGCGCGAGAGTTCGGGTGCCGGCCCGTCTGGACAGTAAGCGCCGCGTGTCTTCGTTACGGACCGAGCGTTCGGTTCCTCCACCCTATGCCGACTGGCTCTCAGCAGAACGGAGACGAGCGCCTGGCGTGCGTCTTGCCGGCGAAGGCGGCTCTGGCCTGGATCAAACTTGCTTTCTTGAGACCATTACGCGAACGAAACGGCAATCGTTTCTGTGGCGGTAACTGTGGCGGTCCCGAATCCTCAGGCGGCAGGCAGGTCGTAAGTGCCCGTAATCCCTGGTGGGCCCGGCAGGACTCGAACCTGCAACCAGACCGTTATGAGCGGCCGGCTCTAACCATTGAGCTACAGGCCCCGCCGCGAGCCGCCACAACGCGTGGGCCGGCAACGGTGCCGGGTCCGTTTACAGGGTGAGGGGCGATCGGGCAATCCCGGCGCCTCTAGTCCACCGAAACCCCGGCGAATTCCACCACTTTCCGCCATTTCTCGGTTTCGTCGGCGACGAGCTTGCCGAATTCGGCGGGGGTCATCGGCTTGGGGATGCCGCCGACCTCGGCCAGGCGGGCGACGAGCTTGGGATCCTTCAGCGCTTCGCCGACCGCCTTGTTAAGGATCTCGATGACCTCCGGTGGCGTGCCTTTCGGCGCCGAGATGCCGTAGAACCCGACCGATTCGAAGCCCGGCACGGTCTCGGCGATGGCGGGGACGTCAGGCACGCTCGGCCAGCGCTTTGGCGAGGTGACGCCGAGCGCGCGGACATTGCCGCCGCGCGCCTGCTCCAGCGCCGATGGCAGGTTGTCGAAGATCAACTGCACCTTGTTGGAGATGATATCCGGAAAGGCGATCGCCGAGCCACGATAGGGCACGTGCTGCATCTCGCATTTGGTCATCGCCTTGAACAGTTCCGCCGACATGTGCACCGAGGTGCCGTTGCCCGACGACGCATAGGAGACCTTGCCCGGATTGGCCTTGCAGTAATCGATGAACTCCTGGACGGTTTTCACCGGCATCGCGTTGGAGATCACCAGCATGTTGGTGAGTTGCATAATGCTGGCGACCGGGGTGGTGTCGCGCAGGAAATCATAGGGCAGCTTCTTGTAGAGCGAGGTGCTGATCGCGTTGTTGGGCGCAACGAACAGCAGCGTGTAGCCGTCGGCGGGCGAATTGATCGCGGCGGCGGCCGCGATGTTGCCGCCGGAGCCGGTGCGGTTCTCGACCACGAATTGCTGACCGAAATGGTCCGACAGCCACTGGCTCATGATGCGGGCGACGATGTCAACCGGCCCGCCGGCGGCAAATCCGATCAGCCAGCGCACCGGGCGGTTTGGATAGTCGGCGGCGGAGGAGGGGGCGACAAGGCTCAAAAGGCAAATCAAACCAAGGGACGTCGCACGCAAAAAGCGAAGCATTATGTTTCCTCGTCATTTTCTTGTTACCGTTGCGGCCATGCTTTCATAAAATTCCGGCCTTGCCTACAACCTCTGCAGCATAAAGATCGATCAATCTCGCGCCGGGGATGTTGGAGGTCGCCACATGAAAATAGCTTTGACGGTTTGCGCCGTTGTCCTGCTCACCGGCAACGCGGCCGCACAAGAGGGAGGCAAGACCATTTCCAAGACCACGATCACCCTGGGGACGGCGACGCCGGGCGGCGGTTTCCCGCTCTATGGCAATGCCTTTGCCGAAGTCATGAACGCGGCGGATCCGAGCCTCTCGATCGAGCCGCGCAATACCAAGGGCTCGAACGAGAACATTCCGCTGCTCGAAGCTGATAAGCTCGATATCGCGACGGTGGCCGGCGAGCCCGCCTATGAAGCCTTCATGGGCATCGGCCGGCCCGCGACCCAGCTCAAGATCCTGACCGCGATGTATTCGAGCCCTGGCATGTTCGTGGTGCGGGCTGACAGCCCGTACCGGACGATCCGCGACCTCGTCGGCCAGCCGGTTGCGTTCGGGGCGAAGGGCTCGGGCCTGCCGATCCTGTCGCGCTATATCCTCGACGGGATCGGGCTGAAGCAGGACGAGGACTTCAAGTCGATCTATCTCGATCGCGCCGGCGATGGGCCGGCGATGGTGCAGGACGGCCGCGCCGCGGCGCTCTGGGGGGCCGGTGTCGGCTGGCCGGGCTTTGCTGCGATGGCGGAAAGTCCCACCGGCGCGCGCTTCATAGCGCCGAGTGCGGAAGAGATCGCGCGCATCCGCGCCAAGCACACCTTCCTGAAGCCGCTGACGATCCCGGCGAACAGCTATCCGAAGCAGACGGAAGCGATCGCCTCCGTCGGCTCGTGGAGCTTCATCCTCGTGCGCGAAAGCCTGCCCGATGAGGTCGCCTATCGGCTGGCGAAGACGCTGCACGGGATCGAAGGCGAGTTCTGCAGGAAGCTGGCGCAGGCCTGCGAGACGACGGCGGCGAGCACGGTGGCGGCGGCACCGAATGTCGAGCTGATTCATCCGGGTGTGCTGAAGTATTTTCGCGAGATCGGAGTGGCGAAGTGAGAGGCGAATGGCGAATAGCGAGTAGCGAGTAGCGAATGGATAACCACGCGCCGCCTTCCCCCATTCGCCATTCGCTACTCCCCATTCGCCCACCTCATTTCTTCACCAGCGCACACGCCGGGTCCGGCGGGCCGAACGCGTCTTCGCCGGAAATCTTGGTGAGGATCTTGTAGTAGTCCCACGGATATTTCGATTCCTCCGGCGACTTCACCTGTACGAGCCAGAGGTCGTGAACCATCAGATTGTCCTCGCGCAGCTTGCCGTTGCGGGCGAAGAAGTCCTCGATCGGCTTTTCGCGCATCTTGGCCGCGACCTTCAGCGGATCGTCGGTGCCGGTCTCCTTGATCGCGTTCAGGTAGTGGATCACGGAGGAATAGACGCCGGCCTGCCACATCGTCGGCATCCGCTTCATCTTGGCGAAATAGCGTTTCGACCATTCGCGGGTCTTGTCATCCATGTCCCAATAGAACGACGTCGTCAGCAACAGGCCTTGCGCGGTCGGCAGTCCCAGCGAATGGATGTCGGTGATCAGCGCGAGCAGTGCGGCCATCTGCTGGCCGCCCTTGAACACGCCGAACTCGCCGGCGGTCTTGATCTCGTTCATGTTGTTCGGCGGGCCGCCGGCAATACCGATGATCTTGGCCTTCGAGGCCTGCGCCTGCAGCACGAAGGACGACAAATCCGGCGTCGCAAACGGCGGGCGCACCGAGCCCAGCACCTTGCCGCCATTCTTGGTGACGACGCTCGCGGCATCCTTTTCGAGCGAGTGCCCGAACGCATAGTCGTCGGTGATGAAGAACCAGCTATCGCCGCCGCGCTTCACCACCTCCTGCGCGGTGCCGACTGCGAGCGCCCTTGTGTCGAACACCCACTGCATGGCATAGGGCGAGCAGAACTTGCCGTGGAAATCGGTCGCTCCGGTCGAATGCGTGATGAACAGCCGCTTCCGCTCATTGGCGACGTTCTGCACGGCGAGCCCGACTGCGGAGACCGGCACGTCGACGATCAAATCCACCTGATCGACGTCGTACCAGCGCCGCGCGATACTGGAGCCGATATCGGCCTTGAGCTGATGGTCGCCGACGATCACCGAGATTGGCTTGCCCAGCACCTTGCCGCCGAAATCGTCGATCGCCATCTGCGCCGCGGTGACCGAGCCCTGTCCCGTCGGCGTCGACGCCGGCCCGTTCATGTCGGTGAGCACGCCGATCTTGACGACGTCGTCGGAGATTTGCGCCAGCGCCGCCGTCGAAGCCAGCATGGCGCCGGCTAGCGCGCCGAGCATGGAAAATGGTTTACCGAACGTTATGCCGAACATTCTTGTCTCCCTCCCTGGACCGGCGCATTGGCCGTTATTGCTTGTTCCGGGACGTGAACCCGGCTGAATTGGTTTCTTTTGCAACCGGTTTGGGGTCGGCGTCAACGCGTCCTTTCGGAGCAGGAACATCCGGCAGCACCTGTTTATTTCGCAGCCGATACAGTAGACAGGCCGGCCATGGTTCCGACCCAGCGCCTGCCGGCTTCGCTCACGCCATTGGAAACCGCGCTCAGCTCCCTCCTGCACGGGCTTGAGCCGGTGCAGCCAATCGAGTTGCCGCTTCCGGACGCGCTCTGCTGCATCGCGGCCGAGATGCCCCCGCTGCCGGCGCGTCCGCCGCATGATGTTGCCGCCACCGATGGTTGGGCGCTGCGCGCCAATGATCTGGTCGGCGCTTCCTCGTACTCGCCGTTGCCATTGGCTGCGGCGCCCGCCTGGGTCGAAGCCGGTGACGCCATGCCTTCGGCTTGCGATTGCGTGCTCGATGCCGACCTGGTCGAGGCGGCCGGGCCGATTGCGCAGGTGCTTGCGGAAGCGATCCCGGGGCAGGGCGTCAGACGCAAGGGCCAGGACATCGCCGAAGGGAGCCTCATTGCCGAGGCGGGACGACGTGTGCTGCCGCGCGATCTTCTTGTCGCGCGCGTCGCAGGGATCGAGCGGCTCAAGGTGCGACGGCCGCGATTGCACATCGTCAACATTCCCGGCGCCACAGTGACCGCCAAGCTGGTCGCGGAGAGCGCACGTTCCGCCGGCGCTGAGGTTATCAGCCGGGAGGCGGGGGCGCGTGATGTCGGGTCGATCGTTGCCGCGTTTGAAGATGCTGCCTGCGATCTCCTGGTGATCATCGGCGGCAGCGGCGTCGGCCGCACCGATGCGGTGGTGACTGCGCTCGCCGTGCGTGGCGAGGTCATCGCTCATGGCATCGCCTTGCAGCCCGGCCGCACCGCGGCGGTCGGCCGTATCGGAACAACGCCGGTCGTCGCGCTGCCCGGCGCGCCGGACCAGGCGTTTGCAGCGTGGTGGGCGCTGGCGCTGCCGGTGCTCGATCGGCTGACCGGACGGCAGCCGAGGAAGGCACTGTCGCTGCCGCTGTCGCGCAAGATCGCATCGCTCGTCGGCATTGCCGAATTCGTGCTGCTGGAGCGGCAGCGCGATGCATGGAGGCCGCTTGCGGTGGGCGAGCTCTCGTTTGATGCGATCGCGCGCGCGGAGGCCTTTCTGGTGGTGCCCGGCGGTTCCGAAGGATTTGCTGCGGGCATGCCGATCGATGCTTATATGTTGCGGGAATGAGTTCCGACATGACCAATACATCTGCGAAGGACCGCGGCAATTTCGATCAGGACCAGTTCCTGACCATCCTGTCGCGCGAGGAGGCGGTTGCGCGGTTCGAGGCTGCGTTGTTTCCGAGGGCAGTCGCCAGCGAAACACGACCGCTCGCGCAGGCGCTCGGCTGCGCGCTGGCCAACGATGTCGTCGCGCCGATCGACGTGCCGCCGTTTGACCGCTCCAATGTCGACGGCTTTGCGGTGCGCTCCGCCGATCTTGCGCAGGCGAGCGAGGCTACGCCGGTGCGGCTGGTGCTGAACGACGAGGTCATCGCCTGCGGCACCGCGCCCACGCGGCCGGTACTGTCTGATACGGCAACCTCGATCGCGACTGGCGGTCCGGTGCCGCGCGGGGCCGACGCGATCGTGATGGTGGAGCATACGCAGCCCGCAGGCCAACGCGCGATTGAGATCCGCCGCGCGGCTTCTCCCGGACAATTCGTGTCCTACGCCGGCTCCGACATCGCGCGCGGCGAAACGCTGCTGCGTGCTGGCACCATCATCGGCTCGCGCGAGATCGGCATGCTCGCAGCCTGCGGTATCGCAGAGGTCGGCGTGGCGCGACGGCCGCGCGTCGCCATCTTGTCGACCGGTGACGAATTGGTGCAGCCGGGCCAGCCGCTGCGTCCGGCTGCGATCTACGACACCAACGGTGCCATCGTCACCGCAGCGATCTCCGAGAATGGCGGCGATGCCGTCTTCGTCGGCGCCATTGCCGACGACGAAGCGCAGCTCGAAGCCGCCATGCGCAAGGCGCTCGCTGGCAGCGACATGCTGGTGCTCTCCGGCGGCACATCGAAAGGCGCGGGCGATGTCTCCCATCGCATCATCGCGCGGCTCGGCAAGCCAGGCATCATCGCGCATGGCGTGGCGCTGAAGCCGGGTAAGCCGCTGTGCCTTGCGGTGTGCGACGGCAAGCCGGTGGTGATCCTGCCGGGATTTCCGACCTCGGCGATGTTCACCTTCCACGACATGATCGTGCCGGTGCTGCGGCGGATGGCGGGCCTGCCGCCGCGCTCGGATGCGAAGGTGACGGCAAAAGTGCCGGTGCGGATCGCCTCCGAACTCGGCCGCACCGAGTTCGTCATGGTGTCGCTGGTCGAAGGCCCGGACGGATTGATCGCCTATCCCTCCGGGAAGGGCTCGGGCGCGATCACCTCGTTCGCGCAGGCTGACGGCTTCCTGAAGATCGACGCGCTGGCCGATCAGATGCCGGCCGGCACGGAAGCCGAGGTGACGCTGTTCACGCCGCACGTGCGCGTGCCCGATCTCGTCATCGTCGGCAGCCATTGCACCGGGCTCGATCTCGTCACCGCGCCGCTGGCGCGCGCTGGGCTCTCGGTGCGCTCGATCGCGGTCGGCAGTCTTGGCGGGCTTGCGGCGGCCAAGCGCGGCGAATGCGATCTTGCGCCGATCCATCTGTTCGACGAGAAGAGCGAGACCTACAATGTGCCCTATCTCGCCGATGGGCTCGAACTCGTGCCGGGCTGGCGGCGGATGCAGGGCATCGTGTTCCGTAGGGGTGACCGACGTTTCGAAGGTCTGTCGGCACAGGATGCGGTGCGCGCCGCGCTCGCCGATTCCGCCTGCATCATGGTCAACCGCAACCAGGGCGCCGGCACGCGCATCCTGATCGACCGTTTGCTCAATGGCGCGCGTCCCGACGGCTACTGGAATCAACCGCGCTCGCACAATGCGGTTGCCGCCGCCGTAGCCCAGCATCGGGCCGACTGGGGCATGACGATTGCGCCGGTCGCACATGCGTCGGGACTCGGCTTCATTCCGCTGGCGGAGGAGCATTACGACTTCGCACTGGTGACGGCGCGCAAGCATCGCCCGGCGGTGCAGGCTTTTCTGGAAGCGCTGGCCTCGGACGAAAGCCGCGCGGCGCTGGAGCAGGCGGGATTCCGCCCGGCGTAGCTCCCGCCACCGGCGCCATCCGGGGCGAACGTCAATGTCGCCCCTCATGGTGAGGAGCGCCAACGGGTCCGCGCAAGGCGCGGCCCGGTGACAGGCTCCGCGCGTCTCGAGACGATGCTGCGCATCGCTCGGAGAACTATGAGGCCCCGCCAGTGGCCTCGCCCTTCGAGACGACCGCCGCGCGGTTTCCTCAGGGTGAGGGGATAGGTGCAAGTGCGCCGCTCTATCCTCGTCATTGCGAGCGCAGCGAAGCAATCCATGCCTCCACACGCGGCGCGATGGATTGCTTCGCTGCGCTCGCAATGAC
>NZ_JBEGDB010000317.1:0-8791 GCF_043638955.1 Bradyrhizobium sp. 31Argb
GGGGATTTGTTGGGCATACGTTCTCCGTTAGAGAACTGTCCCTAATTTCCCGTGTCTCACTTTTGGGGGGCACTCCATAGACCTTAATGAAAATGTCCCGGGTTGCGCGTTCCGCGCCACCCGGGCTACGCACCTTGGCATAGTGCCCTCGCCGCGCGCCGCGCGCGGTGAAGACGAGACGGCGATCAGTTCTTCTTCATGCCGTCGTCTTTCTTCATCGCATCGTCCTTCTTCATCATCCCGTCGCTTTTCTTCATGCCGTCATGCTTCGACATGGCATCCTTGGACATGGCATCCTTGGACATCGTGTCTTTCTTCATGGCGTCGTCCTTGCCCATCTTGTCCTGAGCAAAGGCTGCGGGCGAGAGCGCGACGCTGACGGCAACGAGAGCGGCGGAGACGCCGAGGCCGATACGGGTCGAGAAGGTCATGGTGGTCATCCTTGCTGAGGGTTGATCATGGAGCGACGTCTGCCGCTCTCACCTCGACGCGGCCGGAACGGCCCTTGTTACTCCCTCACAAAGTCTTGAAGGGGCGTGCGGACCGGAGTTGCCCGAAAATCAGGCACCTGCAGCCATCGGCCGCAGTGTGCGGTGCAGCAATACCCGCCCCTGGTGTGACGCTTGGCGCCAATGCACCGGGCCGCCTCAAACTATCAGACTAGAGAAAATTCTGGCAAAGTTCGCCTAAATGCGGCCCTCAAGTTCCGCCTTATCGCCAATCAAGAACAGCCTTTCCAATGGGAGAAACTTTATGCTCACTCGCCGCCACCTCTTTGCCTCGGCGCTTGCCGCGCCCGCGGTCCTGCGCTTCGGCATCGGTACCGCCCATGCCGCGACCACGCTGAAAATCTCGCACCAGTTCCCCGGCGGGACCATCGACAAGGGCGATTTCCGCGACCGGCTGTGCCGGATGTTCGCCGCCGAGGTGGCGAAGCGCTCGGGCGGCGAGATATCAGCCGAAGTTTATCCGAATTCCTCGCTGATCAAGACCAACGCGCAGTTCTCGGCCATGCGCAAGGGCGCGCTCGACATCAGCCTCTACCCGATGCCCTATGCCGGCGGCGAACTGCCGGAGACCAATATCGGCCTGATGCCGGGCCTGGTCACGACCTACGACCAGGGCCTTCGCTGGAAGAAGGAACCGGTCGGCAAGGCGCTCTCCAACTTCCTGGCAGACAAGGGCATCATCCTCCTGACCTGGGTTTGGCAGGCCGGCGGCGTCGCCAGCCGCTCCAAGCCGATCGTGGCGCCCGAGGACGCCAAGGGCATGAAGGTGCGCGGCGGCTCCCGCGAGCTGGACATGGTGCTGCAGACGGCCGGCGCGGCCGTGCTGTCGGTGCCTTCCAACGAGCTCTATGCGGCGATGCAGACCGGGGCCTGCGATGCCGGCATCACCTCCTCCACCAGCCTGATCTCCTTCCGCCTCGAAGAAGTCGCGAAATCGCTCACCTCGGGCGCCGGCACCTCCTACTGGTTCATGCTGGAGCCCCTGATGATGTCGAAGGCGATCTTCGACAAACTGCCGAAGAAGCAGCAGGACATCATCCTTGCCGTCGGCGCCGAGCTTGAGGCCTTCGGCAAGAAGGGCGCGCAGGACGACGATGTCGAGGTCGCCAAGGTCTACGAGAAGGCCGGCGCCAAGGTCAGCGCGCTTGACGCAACCACCGTCAACAAGTGGCGCGACATTGCGCGCGATACCGCCTGGAAGGACTATGGTGCTAAAACCGCGACGGCTGCCAACCTGTTGAAGCTCGCAAGCGACGTCGCCGCATGATGCATGGTCCGGTCGCGGATCAAGCCGAACGCCAGACCGCCGTCACGGGCAATGTACTCGTGGCGGCGCTGTCACGCGGGCTTGGCATCTGCAACAACATCATCGTCGTCTTCGCGTCCATCGCGCTGATCGCGGCTTGCGTGATCCTGAGCTACAGCGTGCTCGGCCGCGCTTTGTTTCACAGCCCGAACTACTGGCAGGACGAGGCCGCGGTGTTCCTCCTGGTCGGCGCGACCTTCATGACGGCCGCCTATGTGCAAGCCCAGCGCGGCCATGTCAGCATCGAGGCTTTCGTCGGGCTGATGTCGCCGCTCGCCAATCGCATCAGGCTGTGGCTGGTCGATGTCGCTAGCCTCGCCTTCTGCGCCTTCTTTGCGTGGAAGTCCTGGACATTGGCGCATGAGGCCTATGTCGATGGCCAGGTCTCGAACTCGATGTGGTCGCCGCCACTCGCGATTCCCTACGTGCTGATGGCGTTCGGCATGACGCTGCTGTGCCTGCAGCTCCTGCTGCAGATCATCATTCCCCTGATCGGTGGCGCACGCCGATGACCGTGCTTGGGATCGGCATCAGTTACGGGCTTGCCACCCTGTTTGCGATGTTCTCGGGCATGCCCATTGCATTTGCTTTGGGCGCGGTCGCGGTCGTGTTCATGGCGATCTACATGCCGACCGCCTCGCTCGATACCGTGACGCAGAACGTCTACGAGGAAATGGCCTCGATCACGCTGCTGTCGATCCCGCTGTTCATCCTGAAGGGCGCGGCGATCGGCAAATCCCGCGCGGGCCAGGATCTCTATTCGGCCCTGCACGCATGGCTGCATCGCGTGCCCGGCGGGCTTGGCGTGGCCAACGTGTTCGCCTGCGCGCTGTTTGCGGCGATGGCGGGATCCTCGCCCGCGACCTGCTCGGCGATCGGCTCGGCCGGCATTCCCGAGATGCGCAAGCGCGGCTATTCTGGCGGCTTTGCCGCAGGGATCATCGCCGCCGGCGGCACGCTCGGCATCCTGCTGCCGCCCTCGATCACCATGATCCTGTTCGCGGTCGCGGCGGAGAAATCGCTGGGACGCCTGTTCCTCGCCGGCATCGGGCCGGGCCTCTTGCTGGTGACGCTGTTCGGCGTCTACGCGGTGTTCCGTTTCCGTAAAGAGTATGCGGCCGCGCGTGCCGCCTATGACGCGACCGGTACGGACTCCGCAATCCTGCAGCGCGACGAGTTCACGATGGCCGACCGCTTCAATGCGCTCCCGCGGGTGCTGCCGTTCGTGCTGCTGTTGACCGGCGTGATGATCGCACTCTATGGCGGCTATGCGACGCCGTCGGAGACCGCCGGCCTCGGCGGACTGTTGGCGCTCGGGCTGATCGCGGTGATCTACAGCGTCTGGAAGCCGAGCGACCTCGAGCCGATCCTGAAATCCACCATCCGCGAGTCGACCATGCTGATGATGATCATCGGCATGTCGCTGCTCTATTCCTACGTGATGAGCTACCTGCACATCTCGCAATCGGCCGCGGAGGCGATCGTCGCGATGCACTTGCCGCGCTGGGAATTGCTCGTCGCGATCCTGCTCATGGTCGTCGTGCTCGGCTTCTTCCTGCCGCCGGTCTCGATCATCCTGATGACCGCGCCGATCATCCTGCCGCCGCTCCGCGCCGCCAATTTCGACATCATCTGGTTCGGCGTGGTGATGACCATCGTGATGGAGATGGGCCTGATCCATCCACCGGTGGGGCTGAACATCTTCGTCATCCGCAACGTCGCGCCTGATATCCCCTTGAGCGAGGTGATCTGGGGCACGCTGCCGTTCGTGCTCCTGATGATGCTCGCGGTGCTGCTGCTCTGCTTCTTCCCGGGGATCTCGACATGGCTGCCGGATCTCGTGATGGGACTGGAGGGCGTGCGGTAACTCTCATCCGTCATTGCGAGCGAAGCGAAGCAATCCATTGCTTCCACGGACGCAAGCGGCGAGATGGATTGCTTCGCTTCGCTCGCAATGACGGCGGTCAGTTGTAGGGTGGGCAAAGCGAAGCGTGCCCACCACTTCTTGCGGAGTGCGGATGGTGGGCACGCTTCGCTTTGCCCACCCTACGAAGTTAGCGTTTCTTCTTCGCGTTCAGCGCATTGGCGACGCGGCTCACCGGCGGGCGGCCGAGCAGGCGGCTGACTTCGTTCGTCGCGGCGAGCAACCTCTCCATGTCGACGCCGGTTTTGATGCCCATGCCTTCGAGCATGTAGACGACGTCCTCAGTTGCGACGTTGCCGGTCGCGCCGGGGGCGTAGGGGCAGCCGCCGAGGCCGCCGGCGGCGGAATCGATGACGCGGACGCCCTCCTCCATGCCGGCGTAGAGGTTGGCGAGCGCCTGGCCGTAGGTGTCATGGAAATGCATCGCGAGATTTTGTGCCGGTACCTCGCCCGCGACCGCGCGCATCAGGTGCCGCGCCTTGACCGGCGTGCCGACGCCGATGGTGTCGCCTAGCGAGATCTCGTAGCAGCCGAGGTCCCACAACGTCCTGGCGACGTCGACAACCGCCTGCGGCTTGACCTCGCCGTCGAAGGGGCAGCCGAGCACGCAGGAGATATAGCCGCGCACCTTGATGCCATCGGCCTTGGCGCGCGCCAGCACCGGGTTGAACCGCTCGATCGATTCCGCGACCGAGCAATTGATGTTGGCGCGCGAGAAACCTTCGGAGGCCGAGGCAAACACCGCGATCACCTTGGCGCCGGCGGCCTGTGAGGCCTCATAGCCCTTCTCGTTCGGCACCAGCACGTGGAATTCGCCGGGAAGATGGCTCACGCCGCGCAGCACCTGGTCGGAGCCGACCATCTGCGGGACCGCCTTCGGCGACACGAAGGCGCCGACCTCGACGATCGGCAGGCCGGCGCCGATCAGGCGCTCGATGAAAGCGATCCGATCGGCGACGCTGATTGGCGTCTTCTCATTCTGCAGCCCGTCGCGCGGACCGACCTCGACAATACGGACGCTGTCGCTCATCACGCGGCCACCGGTTCGACTTCGGCGAGCTCGACGCCCTCGCCGACGATATCGCCCACCTTGCATTTCAGCTTCTTCAGCACCCCGGCATACGGCGCGCGCAACGTCTGTTCCATCTTCATCACTTCCAGTGTCAGGATCGCCGCGCCCTTCTCCAACGTCGCGCCCTCCTCGGCGAGCAGGGCGACGACGGTGCCCGGCAGCGGCGCCACGATCTTGTCCTCGCCGACATGCTCCTCGGTCTCGCCGCCGAACGGATCGACCCAGTGCAGGTCGAAGCGGCCGTTGCGGGTGCGCAAGTAGAGCTCGTGACCCTCGATGACGGCGACGACACGGGATTTCGTGCCGTCGAGCGTCAGATCAAATCCGTCAACCCCGGACGGCGCCAGCGCGAACTCGCGATCGCCGACCGACACCGTCGACGGCCCGTTGCCATAGCGCAGCGTCACCTTCTGTTCCGCGCCCTGCCCCTGCCGGAACGAGAACACCCGCTGCCGTTGGCCAACCGGCATCCAGCCAAACGTCTGCCACGGCGAATGCGCCTCTTTCCGTGCAGCCTTCTGTTCCTCATTCAAGATCGCAGCCACTGCAGCGCACAGCTCGAACGCACCGGCGGCACCACGTTCTGCCGTCAGGCTCTTCAGTTCGCGCTCGATGAAGCCGGTATCGATCGCATTCGCGACCACGGCAGGATGCGTTACCAGCGCCGACAGGAACGGGATGTTGGTGACGATGCCGCGAACATCGGTCTCTTGGAGCCCGCGATTGAGCTTTTCGATCGCGACCTCGCGCGTCGGCGCCCACGCGATCACCTTGGCCAGCATCGCGTCATAGTATGGCGAGACGTTATCGCCGCTGCGATAGCCGGAGTCGATGCGCAAGCCGTCACCCTCTTGCGGCGTGCGCCAGGTCTTGATGCGTCCGACCGAGGGCATGAAATTCTTCTGCGGATTTTCCGCATAAACCCGCGCCTCGATGGCGTGACCGTTAAGTTTGATTTCGTTCTGGCTCAGCGGCAGCTTTTCGCCGAAAGCGACCCGGAGCTGCCATTCGACGAGATCGACGCCGGTGATCAGTTCCGTGACGGGATGCTCGACCTGCAGGCGCGTGTTCATCTCGATGAAGAACACGTCCTTGCCGTCGGAGACGAATTCGATGGTGCCGGCGCCGACGTAATTGACGGCCGCGGCCGCCTTCCGCGCGGCGGCGCAGACGGTCTCGCGCTGGGTGGCATTCAGCGTCGGCGACGGCGCTTCCTCGATCACCTTCTGGTGCCGGCGCTGCAGCGTGCATTCGCGCTCCCATAGCGAGAGCAGATTGCCGTGGCTATCGCCGATGATCTGCACCTCGATGTGGCGCGGATTCTGGACGTATTTCTCGATCAGCATGCGGTCGTCGCCGAACGCCGCCTTGGCCTCGCGCTTGGCGCTGACGATCGCAGCCGACAGCTCGGCCGCCGAATTCACCACCCGCATGCCGCGGCCGCCGCCGCCGGCGGAGGCCTTCACCAGCACCGGGAAACCAATACGCTCGGCGGCGTTCGCCAGCGTCGCCTCGTCCTGGGCCTCGCCATGATAGCCCGGCACCAGCGGGACATCAGCCTTCTCCATCAGCGCCTTGGAGCCGGACTTCGAACCCATCGCATTCATCATCTCGGCGGTCGGGCCGACGAACACCAGCCCTGCCTCGAGGCAGGCCTGTGCGAATTCAGCGTTCTCGGACAAGAAGCCGTAGCCGGGATGAACAGCCTCGGCGCCGGTCTCGCGCGCCGCTTCGATCACGCGCTGGATGTTGAGATAGCTGTCGCGCGCCCGTGCCGGACCCAGCAGCACGGCCTCGTCGGCGAGCGCGACATGCAGGGCGTCACGGTCGGCTTCGGAATAGACCGCGACGGTGCGCAGGCCCATGGCCTTGGCGGTGCGGATCACGCGGGCTGCGATCTCGCCGCGGTTGGCGATCAGCAGGGTGCGAAAACGCCGGTAGAGCTTTGAGCGGTCCATCGTCACATCCTGAACAGGCCGAATTTCGTCGGCTCGATCGGCGCATTGGCGGCGGCCGAGAGACCGAGGCCGAGCACGAGACGCGTGTCGGCGGGATCGATCACGCCGTCGTCCCAGAGCCGCGCGGTGGCGTAATAGGGATTGCCCTGGCTCTCATATTGCGCGCGGATGGGCGCCCGGAACTTCTCCTCTTCCTCCACCGACCAGGTGTCGCCCTTGGCCTCGATATTGTCGCGCCGGACCTGGCTCAGCACCATCGAGGCCTGCTCGCCGCCCATCACCGAGATGCGGGCGTTCGGCCACAACCAGAGAAAGCGCGGGCTGTAGGCGCGCCCGCACATGCCGTAATTGCCGGCGCCGTAGGAGCCGCCGATCACGACGGTGAATTTCGGCACGCCGGCGGTGGCGACCGCAGTGACGAGCTTGGCGCCGTCGCGCGCAATGCCGCCGGCCTCGTATTTCTTGCCGACCATGAAGCCGGTGATGTTCTGCAGGAACACCAGCGGGATGCCGCGCTGGCAGCACAGTTCGATGAAGTGCGCGCCCTTGAGCGAGCTTTCGCTGAACAGGATGCCGTTATTGGCGATGATGCCGACCGGGAAGCCCCAGATATGGGCAAAGCCGCAGATCAGCGTCGTGCCGTAGAGCCGCTTGAACTCGTCGAATTCGGAGCCGTCGACGATCCGCGCGATGATGTCGTGAACGTCGAACGGCTTGCGGCCGTCGGAGGAGACCACGCCATAGATATCCTCGGCCGGATAGAGCGGCTCGCGCGGCTCGCGCATGTTGAGCGCGGCGCGCGACGGCGGCTTCAATGTGGCGACGATACGCCGGGCAATGCCGATCGCGTGCGCATCGTTCTGCGCGTAATGGTCGGTGACGCCGGATTGCCGCGAATGCACGTCGGCGCCGCCGAGTTCCTCGGCGGTGACGACCTCGCCGGTCGCGGCCTTCACCAGCGGC
Source organism: Bradyrhizobium sp. 31Argb (assembly GCF_043638955.1). Taxonomy (NCBI): domain Bacteria; kingdom Pseudomonadati; phylum Pseudomonadota; class Alphaproteobacteria; order Hyphomicrobiales; family Nitrobacteraceae; genus Bradyrhizobium; species Bradyrhizobium sp. 31Argb. Next base: position 7,733 of record NZ_JBEGDB010000317.1, read on the forward strand.
GGACCGCCGAGGAAGATCGTGCCTTGATTGCGCACGATGATGCTCTCGTCCGACATCGCCGGCACATAGGCGCCGCCCGCGGTGCAGGAGCCCATCACGATCGCGATCTGTGGAATGCCCGCTGCCGACATCTGCGCCTGGTTGTAGAAGATGCGGCCGAAATGCCGCTCGTCCGGAAAAATATCGTCCTGCATCGGGAGGAAGGCGCCGCCGGAATCGACCAGGTAGACGCAGGGCAGATTGTTCTGCCGCGCGATATCCTGGGCGCGCAGGTGCTTCTTCACCGTCAACGGATAATAGGTGCCGCCCTTGATGGTGGCATCATTGGCGACGATGATGCATTCGCGGCCCGCAATGCGCCCCACCCCGGTGATCACGCTCGCCGAATGCACGTCGCCGCCATAGAGGCCATTGGCCGCAAGCGGCGACAGTTCCAGGAACGCGGTGCCGGGATCGACCAGGAGGTCGACGCGGTCGCGCGCCAGCATCTTGCCGCGCGACGTATGCCTGATGCGGGACGCCTCGCCTCCGCCGCCCGCAACCTGGCCGAGCCTGTCGCGGAGCTCGGCGACAAGGCCGCGCATCACCTCGGCATTGCGGGAAAATTCCTGGGATTTGGGATCGATCGTGGAATGAAGCTGCATGTTGCGCTTTTCTGCCGCGTGTTTGGACAATCTTCAAACTAGAATATCGCAGCCTATCGCGCGATAGGCTCAGCCGCCCAAGCCGGATGATCCCGCCTTGCGAAATTTGCCGCCACCGCCGGATTCGAGGCCATGAATCCTCCCATCGCTTTGGGTTTATAACGAAACGATCATACGTTTTTTTATCGGTGTCTCAAGAAGCTCGACCTTGAGCGATTACCAAAGTTATAGCGCATTGATTTCGCTTGATTTTCTGACTATAAACGTACGATCGTTCGCTTGTTTCTGCACTTCTCCAACGCTCCTGCGAGGGCCCCGATGGCGCGCACGATCGGCTCACTGAAATGGACCCCGATTGTGGGACCACGTGCTTAGTTGGAAGGGGCTGCTCCGTTTGATAGACGGAGCGCATGAT
>NZ_JBEGDB010000318.1:0-8753 GCF_043638955.1 Bradyrhizobium sp. 31Argb
AGAAAGGGATCAGGAGCGGTCAGTTTCCAACTAACAAACCGGTTCAAGCGGTCCCGCTCCGCGGGTCCATTTCAGTCGCCGCCACTCCTGGTGCAGGCCATGGTGACGCGGTCGGTCATGCTCTTCACGTTGAGTGCCAAGTTGATGCCGTTCGGCTAACGGCAATGGTAGCGGATACCACCGCCGAAGCCCCAGCCGTCCAGCGCGCCGTCCTTGATAATGCAATCCACATAGACGGACGCGCGTTGTCGCGCAACCAGAACCGGGCTGTCTCGGAGGCGCCACGTTGCTTGGAATTGGTCTAATGAAGAACAGGAAGAAAAACCCCGCCTCCACGAATGGAAGGCGGGGTTGAAGTTCATTGGGTAAGAAATCCGCACGCAATGGATAAGTTCAAGGCGCGGGACGTAGCGTTTAGAATCTTATCGTGACGAAAGCTGCCGGCAACCTGAATAAAGCGCCGAGCGCGAGGGAGATTTTCCCGACGACGACAGAGAAATTCCCGACGTGTGGGACCACCAACCAGAGCGGATACCGCTTCGCGTGAGAGAACACGTCAAGACAAGAGTCTAGTGGACCACGTCAAGCTTGACGTTGCTGAGACCCTTGCCGACCATTCCGAGTTCTTGCGCGGCGGAATAGGAGACGTCGACGACTCGTCCCCGCACATACGGTCCGCGGTCGTTGACCCGCACCGTCACCGAACGGCCGCTCTTGACGTCGGTGACGCGAAGCTTGGTGCCGAACGGCAAGGTCGGATGCGCCGCGGTCAATTCGTTCTTGTCGAACTTCTCTCCGCTCGCAGTCTGCGAGTCCTCGCTGTAGAAGCTCGCGACACCCTGGGATGCGACCTTGGCATCGCCGCCCTTGCGCGACGCCAGGCGCGTATGCTTCCGCATCGCCGCTACCCGCCTCTTCATCGCTACCGCCGCCGTGCGGGTGTGCACGTACGATGCCTGCCTGCTCGCGCCGATTTCCGATCGTTGGCTGACGACGGTTGACTGCGCACAGGCCGCCAATGAAGCGGCCCCGAGAACCACCGCGATGAGCCGCGTGGCTCTCCACATAGAACCGGATGAGACCAGGTGCGCATCAACCTGCGCGCGCCCCCTGATGTCGACGTACGAATTTGCGGCAGCGTCGAACCACATGTTGCATCCCCAACTCGCGCCCCTAGCCCAAGCCGAAATCCAACGTCGTTAAGGGCGGACTCCAATCGGGCTTAACCGGGGCAGGAAGCGTCGGGCACGCTTGCCGTTGCACGATTCCCGCAAGGTGTGGTGATTGCGCCACAGCCGGCGCTGTCATTATGGGCGGGCTGCATACGAAGCATGCTGGCCCAGAATCCAATGGGCCGCAGGCACAACGCGAAAATGGATTCCGGTTGCGGCGCTAACGCGTCGCCCCGGAATGAGGGATGGTGAGTTGGCTTAGATCAAGTCAGCCGCGGCGCGGGCTGAACGGTCCGATCGCCGCCGTGCCAGCAGCAGGCGGCAGCACGACGACGGTCGCGCCCGGCTTCACCCGGCCAAACAGATCGATCACGTCGGAATTGGCCATGCGGATACAGCCGGACGAGATCGCCTGCCCAATGTATTCCGGCTGATTGGTGCCGTGGATGCGGTACAGCGTGTCCTTGTTGCCCTGGTAGAGATAGAGCGCCCGCGCACCGAGCGGATTAGCAGGGCCACCGGCGACACGCGACGGATAAGGTCCGAGCCGCTCCTGGATATCCTTGGTCGGAACCCAGTCGGGCCACTCGGACATGCGGCCAACGGTAGCGACCCCGGAGAAGGCCATCGCCTCCTCGCCCACCGCCACGCCGTAGCGGATCGCTTTGCCATCGGGCAGCACGTAATAGAGATAGCGCGCATCGGTATCGACCAGGATCGAGCCCGGCTGTTCCTTGCGCGTGTAGTCGACGATATGGCGCTGGAACTGCTCCGGAATGGAAGCCTGCGCGTAAGGCGGATGGGCCAACAATTGCCGATCGCGCGGCGTCATGCTGGCATCTGTGGATGGCGACAGCGTCGTCTGCATGCAGCCGGCGAGCGACACCGCCCCCGTCAGCAAAACTGCGAGCCCCAATCTCGACACCGCACGTCTCCCCTGCGTTAACCTGTTACCTAGTTGCTGCCAGAATAGTGCTGAAATCATGGCAAAGGCTGTGGAAACACGTCTGTTTGATTGCGTCAGCACGTTCTGCCTTGCCTCGGTTGCACGGCGCGAGTGTCGACGCTAGCCTCCTCAAAAAACAGGAGGTTCCCAAGGATGCGCTATACTTTGTTGATCGCAGGGCTGTTGCTTGCTGCTCAGCCCGCGCAGGCCGATCCGCGCTCGGCCTATGTCACGCTGGTGCTGCAGGCGTTTGCCGCCAAGGTCGAGTGTCCCAACACCGACCTCGTCTATCAGGACCTGGTGCAGAAGGCCGAGGAGATGCACCTGCCCGATGGCACCACGGAGAAAGTGCGCAAGGCGATCGCGTTCATGCACACCGGCGGCAAGATGGGCGAGCGGCAGGACGACGAGCTCATGGCCGAAGTCGCGGTCGCCACCCAGGCGACTGATCTCGACCAGCGGCGGCTGGGGATGACGACCTGGTGCGAAGCGCAGAAGACTCACCTCGCCGGCTTCATCCGTCCGAAGAACTAGCACGCCCTCTTCCGCGACTGATTCCCGAGTTCCGGGGAAGCCAGTCGCCGTGGGCGGCCCCAGACTCTCCCTCCTCTTGCCTTGCTTTGGTCACACCTGGCTGGAGTCGTGGGGCTGGGCAGAGGATGGTTGACGTAGTGTAAATCCGCCGGCCGCTTCCAGAGCGGGTGGCATTGGACTGAAGATGGAGCGCCAATGCTTTCCACGCTGAACGCTAATCCTGCTAAAGAATCCGATCCGCACGATGTTTTCGTGATCGACCCTGAAGTCGTGCTCGCCGCGCGCGGAGATCGTGCACCGCCAACGCGTGCCGAAGTGAACCAGGCGCCGGCACCGCAGAGCTACGTGGCAACCGGCGCCTCGGCGCCATCGCTCGATACCGCGTTTCGCGTGACGGCCAGCGATCACATCCAGCTCCCGAGCGAGCCTTCACCGCTCGCCAAATGGGCCAGGCGCGCCGCGATGGGCTTCCTGTTCGCTCTGCTCAGCGCTTTCGCGGCGGCGGCCTGGAAGCATCATGGCGACACCGCCAAGCAGATGATTGCGGACTGGATACCGCAGGTCTCGCTGTTGTCGTCGTTGTCTTCGTCACCGCCGGGTAACTCGACGGCGCCCGCGGAGCAATCCGCCCCGCCCGCCGATCAGGCGGCTACAGAGCAGCCGGCCCCACCCGCCGTTCAAACCGCCTCGACCGATCAGGCGGTCGCTCAGCCGGACACCCCTGCTCAGGCACAGCCTGCGCAAGCCGCCGCGCCGGCGACCGCCGCAGCCCTTCCACCTGATACCGCGCAGTTGCTGCAGTCGATGGCGCACGATCTCGCGACGATGGGCCAACAGATCGAGCAACTCAAAGCCAGCATCGCGCAGCTCAAGACTGGGCAGGATCAGATCGCCCGCGACATGGCCAGGAATTCCGAGGCCAGGGTTTCGGCACAAGCCGTGCAGCCGCGCCCGGCGCCGCCGCCGCGGCCGGTCGCAGCGCCCGTGCGCAGGCCGAAGCCGCCGGCATATCCGCCCGCGCAAACCGCCGCTGCAGCTCCGCCCCTGCCGCCACCGCCCGCGCCGGCTCCGCTGCAAACGGTGCCCGAGCCGCCGGCGCAAGATGGCGGACCAGTGGTGCGTCCGCCAATGCCGGTGCGATAGCTTGTCAGCTCTGGTTGGGGCCGCGCATGATCTTCATGGCGGCTTCGATGTGGCGCCATTCGCGGGCCTCGTCGGCCTCGCCCTGGCTCTCGCAGGCTTGCGCCTTCTGCGCCGCACGGGCGATCGCCTCAAAGCCGTGCTGCTCCAACATCTGCCGCGCGATCACGTGAATCTGCGTCTCTGGCATCATGTCGCTCTCCCGATGTTGCCTGCGCCGGTCGTCACACCGTTCTGGTTAGGCCGCAGTTTGTTCTAAACCGCCGAACGACAGCCTCGTTCCCCGGGCCTTGGCTCATCGGTCATTTTCCGATTGTTAAGCAAAGTCCGGCGCATCGGGCCGTTCGGCAAAAATTTTCCACAATTGCTTCTAGAAAAATCTGCATCGAAAGGAGAACCTCCGATGCGGATTGCAGCAGTGATCTTCGCCGGTTCGGTGGCCGCGCTCGCGCATTTTGCGACGCCGGTCCTCGCGAAGAACTCGGAAACCCAGCCGGACGCCCAGAAGGCCGACGACAAGCAGGCGACATCGCCCTGCCGTGCCTATCAAAAAGCAGCCGACGGTTCATGGCAGCAGATGCCCTGCCAGGAGATGGGCGCGCCTGCCGAAACCAAGCGCAAATCAGCCACGGGAAATTCGGATCAGCGAACGCGTTAGTTAGGGGCCCTCGCCTCAACTCAGTAAGGCGGCTGCTTGCGCGCCCGCTGCTCCTTGGCGGCTTCGACCCACCAGATGAGGTCATCGGCGAAGCGCGGAAAGGCCCGCTCCAGCGCCTTGCCGCCCTCGCCGATCGGTTTTCCGTCCGCCGACAGCGTCTGCGCGATCGGTCCAACGCCGATCGTGCTTGAAATCACCACCATGCCCATCTCAGAGAGCGTGCCGTGCCAGGCGGTCGCGGCGCGCGCGCCGGAGAGGCGGCCGGCGGAATAGCTTGCGATCGCGGCAGGCCGCCAGAACCACTCCTCCAGGAAATGATCGGTGAGGTTCTTCAGCCCCGGCTGGATGCCCCAATTGTATTCGCCGGTGATGAACACGAAGCCGTCGGCCTCGCGGATCTGGCCCGCAAGCTTCTCCAGCGCAGCAGGCGCCGCGCCCTTCGGATATTCCTTGTACATGCGGTCGAGCATGGGCAATCCGACCTCCTTGGCGTCGATGAATTCGACGTCCTCGCCGCGGGCGCGCAGACCCTCGACCACGAAGCTCGCAAGCCGAATGCCCATGCGGTCGGAGCGATAGGAGCCGTAGAAGACGAGGATGCGATGAGCCATGCCGGCCACTCCGATCGGAAAGCGTAAACGCGGATTTAATCCGCGCTGGTTACCATGGAACCGAATGCTCCTCTATCGTCCAGAATGGCACCAGTCAGATGAAAATCGGAACCCTCCTGACCACCGCTATCGTCTCGCTGTCCGCCGTGGGCGGCGGACTCGCCGTCTATGTCGCGGTCTCGAAATACCAGACCATGGAGAACGTGTCGGTAGCGCAGGAGCGACTCGCAATCGTGCGCGCGATCAGTGACATCCCGCGCTATCTTAATTCGGAGCGTGGCTTCGCCACCAACATCCTGTTTGGGCCGCCGACGGTCGATCCGAAGCAGCGGGCCGATCTGAACGAGAAGGTGCGCACAGCGACCGATCGCGCCCGCGACAAGATGATGGCGCTGCGCAAAGCGCTGCCCGGTTCGCTCGAGGACGGCCAAGCGATCGGCGCCGGCATCGATGGAGTGAACGCACAATTCAACGCGCTGCGCGAGGCGATGGACAAGGCGATCGACGGCCCAGCGGAAGCGCGCAAGGACGCCGCCAAGAAGATCGTCGCCGACAATGCGGTGCTCAACAATGCCGCAGCGTCCCTGCTCGACGGCCAGGTGCGCAAGATGGCCCTGATCGACGGCGACGCCTATCGGCAGGCGGTCTACGCCAATATCGCCTGGTCGCTGCGCGACGTCGGCGGCTTCAATGCGAGCCAGCACAAGAACCTCGTCGGCGCCAGGCGTGCGGCGACCGAGACCGAGAAGGTCGATCTCGCCCGCGCTCAGGGCCGCGCGGACCAGGTGCTGATGTCACTGCAGGAACTGCGCGGCAATCCCAACCTGCCCGCCAATGTCGCAGCCGCACTCGACCGCATGAACGAGGCCTATGTCGAGCGGTTCGGCAAGGAGCTGAAGCTCGTGAAGGAAGGCGCGGCCAGCGGCAAGTACGAGCACGACGTCGATGCCTTCTACGTGGAATCGCAGCATGGGCTCAATTCGATCATCGGGGTGCGCGACGCCTTCTATGACAATGCCGAGCAGGTGCTCTCGTCCGCTTACTCCTCTGCACGCCTCAGCTTCCTGGTCGCGCTCGCCGGCCTCATCGCCGTGCTCGCGGCGAGCGTTGCGCTGGTCATGATGGTGCGCCGCCGGATCTGCAGGCCGATCGTGGAGTTGACCGCCAGGATGTCGCGGCTTGCCGCCGGCGACGTTGCGGACGAGATCGTCGGCGCCGAACGCAGCGATGAGATCGGCGCGATGGCGCAGGCCGTGCGCGTCTTCAAGGATAACATGATCAAGGCCGATCGCCTCGCGGCCGAGAAGGAAGCCGAGAACCAGGTCAAGATGCGCCGCGCGCAAGTGCTCGACAACCTGACCCACACGTTCGAGGAGAAGGTCAGCGAGCTCGTCGGCGGGCTCTCAGCCGCCTCTGCCACCATGGAGGAGACCGCGCAGTCGATGTCCTCGACGGCGTCAGCCACCAACCGGCAGGCGGCTGTCGTGGCGGCGGCCTCCGACCAGACCTCGACCAATGTGCAGACGGTCGCGAGCGCGACCGAAGAGCTGACGTCCTCGATCTCGGAAATCGGCCGCCAGGTCACCCAGTCGACCGAGATCGCGGCGCGCGCTGTGGACAACGCCCGCCGCACCGGTGATACCGCCCGCTCGCTCGCCGAAGGTGCACAGAAGATCGGCGATGTCGTCACGCTGATCCAGAACATCGCAGCGCAGACCAACCTGTTGGCGCTGAATGCGACGATCGAGGCCGCGCGCGCCGGCGATGCCGGACGCGGCTTTGCCGTGGTCGCCTCGGAGGTGAAGTCGCTGGCCGGCCAGACCGCGAAGGCGACCACCGAAATTTCCGAGCAGATTGCCACCATTCAGGCCGCGAGCGACGAGACGGTGAAGGCGATCCAGAACGTCGTCGACGTGATCACTGAGATCGACCAGATCGGCACCGCGATCGCCGCCGCGATCGAGGAACAGGGCTCGGCCACCAAGGAGATCTCGCGCAGCGTCCAGGAAGCGGCGCGCGGCACGCAGGAAGTCAATTCGAACATTTCCGGCGTGCAGCGTGCCGCCGACGACACCGGATCCGCCGCCAGCCAGGTACTCGGCGCCGCCGAACAGCTTTCCGCGCAGTCGCGCGATCTCGCCGGCCAAGTCAACCGCTTCCTGGCGGAAGTCCGGGCGGCGTAGTCGCGGGTATGGGTTGTCGATTTGGCGGAGGAATCCGCGCGCTACCAACTTGATTGGCGCAAGATTCCGATATCCAATCCGCCCCGCTATTTTGGCAAACAGGGAGAGAAGCCCATGCTCAAACGGATATTGTTGGTAGCGGTCGTCACCACCTTTGCGATCGGCTCGGCATTCGCGCAGGAGTCCTGCGAGACCAAGGCCGTCGGCAAGGACGGCAAACCGCTGTCGGGCGCGGCAAAGACCTCGTTCATGAAGAAATGCACTACCGAGTCCTGCGAGGCCAAAGCGGTCGGGTCCGATGGCAAGAAGCTCGCCGGCGCCGCCAAGACCAGCTTCATGAAGAAGTGCCAGAGCGGCGCATAACCGCGCGGCCCAGCTATTCAGGATCGCCGCGACTTCGAAAGTGTCTCGGACGGCGATTCGCCGAAATGCGACCGGTATATCCTGGAGAAGTCGCTGAGGTGCCAAAAGCCACAGGCGAGCGCACAGGCCTTGACGCTGTGGGCGCCGGCCAAGAGGTTTTGGCGAACGAGCCACAGCCGCCGCAGGCGGAGATATCGGTGCAGGCTCATCCCCCGATAGCGCTGCACCGCATCGTGCATGGTACGCACTGATACGCCGATCTCCCTGGCAAGGTCGCCGCTATAGATCGGCCGTGCGAGATCGCTGGACAGGACAGCCTGCACATCCTTGAAAACCTTGAACTGCCGGGCAGCGTTCGCCCGCGCCGTCCACTTTGCCGGCACGACCTCGGCGAACGCATGGTCGATCGCAGCCATCAGGGATTCGCGGATCGCAACCGCTACTCCGGGAACCTCAGGCGCTTCAGCTAGGTGCGGCGCGATCGCCAGGATCTCCCGCACCAGTTGGCGCAGCCGCCGTTTCGCCGTCTCGCTGGTTTCATAGAGATTGAAGCTCAGCCCAGTCTTCGGCCACCCGCGATCCTCGACCTTAGGCTTGAAAACGATCGAGGCATACTGCCGGGGGGTTCTCTCAAGGGCGCTATAGGCAGCCCCACCGCTGCCGATCACCAGCAACGACCGATCGTGCTCGATACCATTGAAGCGAATGGCAGCGCCCTCATCCATCGGGAACCCGACGGCGGTCGTGTTCGGCGCAAGCTGCACGTCGATGACCCGTGGAAACGCCTTGGTGTAGTTAAGGTCGCAACCCGGCAAGTTCAGGATGGTTTGCTCGGCCGAAATCTCCCGGGCAAGCGGAATGCACTCCACCTGCACGTTTCGAATAAAGCTCCGAAACGTGTCGATATCATCGAATCGAAATATCTTCGGCACCAGCGTTAGCGCCGGTGAATGATCGTTCATTTAAAATAGTTCTTGTAAGAGCAACACCAGTCGGTGGCACGGCAATTACGCCGCACCGCAAAAAAAGCGGGCGATCTTCGCTCGACGACTCGTCTCGTACTCTTCTTCTATCGCATTGCCTCATCAAGAATGTTACCGGAGAACTGACCGTCAGGATTGGGGCGGCGACACCGAATCGGATCGG
>NZ_JBEGDB010000319.1:0-8731 GCF_043638955.1 Bradyrhizobium sp. 31Argb
CAATCACCCCGATCGGGCAATCCAAAGCATTCCGCGCAAGTCAAGGCCGGGCACGGCGATCCTCTCGTGACGCTCACCATAGAGCGGACCTTCGATAGTGCGCGTCGTGCCGCCGGCAAGGCCGGCGCGGTGCTCGGCTTCGTCAAGCCTCAACCAGACGCCCTCCAGCCTTGAAGCAAGTGGCCGTCGGGTGAATTTCCACGTCAACCGGAATGGGAGAATTGCGTATTTCGACCGGCAAGAGGCGTTGAAGCCGGCTGAAGGAAACAAGGGGTGGGCTGCATCGCAGCTCACCCCTTCGCTTCATTGACTAGAACGTGAACCTCATACCTACAGTTGGGTTGTATTCAGACGTATTGAGATATGAGAACGCAAACCCTCCGCTGACCTGGGAGTACGCGACGCCGGCATAGATCCGGAAGTTCTTGGTCCAATCGTAATCTATTCGAAACGACACCACTTGCTCCGCGCCGGCGCAGTTGATGTAGGTGCTGCTAGAGCACGCCGTCCTCGAATACCCTGGCGCCACGATGCCCGGAATGCTGTTGACGCCCAATCCGTAGGACTTCTGATCGTAGCGATAGTATCCGACTGCGACCGACCATTGCGCATCGTGTTGATATTTGCCCGTAATGAAACTGATATTCACCAAACGGTCACCGCCGGTGAAAGCGTAATTGACGATACCAGACCCGGTCGACCCGTTCGTTGATAATATTGGCCCGATCTCATAGCCGCCAATCGTTGAATGTCCGGGCGCAAACCCTCCACCGGCCGGGTTGGAGAAATCGATCCTGCTGTAGCCTCCGGTCACCGTAAATTTCTGCTCGGCTGGATCCTGCAGGCCGTTTCGACCGAGGTCGAAGACATACTTGCCGAATATTCCATACATGTCGGTGTCAAATACCTTAGCACCCAGGTATTTGGAATTGAGATTAGCCGGACCTGATAGTGCGAATGTCGACACAATATCGGAGCCGTGCCCAGCGACGAGATCGACCGAAAAATTCGGGCCCACCACACCAACCGACCCCTGATAGAAATCGTTGACGTTTGTCCCTGGTTTCCCGTAGATCGCCGACATCCGCCACGGACTGTAATTATTGTAGTATTTGATCGACTGGTCGATACGAGCGGTATCCGAACTCCCCTGCCCCGCGAGAAGGCCGAAGTAACCGAGGAGGGAGAAGCCGTATGAGGCAAGCGGGTCGTAAGCACCAACCATGTCGGTCGAAACCACATTATTTCGGCCGATATGCAACGTCCCCCAAGTCTTGTCTTCGAAGCCCGCCCAGGCCTCACCATTGATGAGCTGCCCGGCGCGAGGACCGCCGCCGTTCACGGTCTGCTGATTCAACGGAATGCCGTTGTTCTTTTGCATGCCCTTGAGCGAGTCTGACAGTTCGCCAGTGGCCGAATTGAATCCTGTCTCAAACCGAGCGATGAAATGCAATTGTTCGGTTATATTTCTGTCGACTTTGATGCCCACGGCGGTTTGCGACGATTGGTTGGGGACCAACAGCCATTGCGGGCCTCGATTCATCCCGGTGATGATCCCCGCCGCGCCGTTGCCCCCGGTCGGCGCTCCGTGCGACTCATATTGCCCGCCAATGTCATAGGTGCCAAAAACGGCCACCCCCTGCCAGGTGAGGTCCGGCACCACCGGCGGCGCTTTCAACAAGCCGCCCACGTCCGCCGCGCTCGCGCTCGCGGCAAGACCCGCCGACGCGGTAGCGCACACCAAGCCTTTCCCCACACTGCCGATGAACCTTCCAGCAAACCAAGATCTAGAACTCATTACGTCTCCCCCTTATCGGCCGTTCCCAGACAGCCCTATGTGAAATTGCATTTGGTCTTGGCGAAGAACCTCGATGCCGAGTGCGCGGTGTTGGCCGAGATCATCTCGCGGATCCGCTCGTCGTCGTAGCCGAGGTTCATGCAGAGCTTGATGCCAACGCGGAATCCTTCGCGCGGGCCGAACGTGCTGGTCTGGCCGAGATCCGAGCAAAGGATCGTCTGGCCCATACCTGCGGCGTCTATTTGCTGAAGCAAGTTTCCGGTTTCGCGGCTCTTGCACTTGCAGCCTTCGAGGAAGCTGCACAGCGGGCGCACAATGAAAGCGCCGATCGCGATGCGGCCATCACGAGCTGATCTGGCCTAGGTCATAGAGCCGGTCGCCTGCACGACGACGTTTCCGGGCGATTCGACGGTGGCGGCGGGCGGGTCCGCTTTCAGACCCGCAGTTCTCAAATCAACCCCGCGCGTCTCCGGCCCGCAAGCCGTCGCCGCCAGGATGATGATGCCGCCGAATGCCATGAGGAAACCTGCCGCATTGGCAAACGTCATGAAATGGCTAAGCCAGATCATGTAGTAAGGAAAAAAAGAAGGGATGATCACAGCGGCGCTGTAGGCAACGCCCCACCCGGACGAGCGAACCGACGTCGCGAAACGCTCGTTGATATAGGCTGGCACCACACCCAGGGGACCGACAAACAGCATCTGCGTGGCGGCGGCCAGGAGCGTCAGATTGAGCCATCCTTGCACCGATCCGCCGCCGATCAACGCCATGGTCACCGGCGTCAGCAGGACAATGAGCACGCCGGAAATGTATAGAGTTGGCTTGCGGCCGATATGATCGCTGAGCCAGCCAAAGAAGACATAGGATGTCATTCCGAACAGCGGCACCACGAGCAGCGTATGAGCCAGATCGGCCGCGGTGTATCCTGCGTTGTTGTGGAGCAGGAACTGATTCAGCACGCTGCTTCCGATATTGATGAGGAAGAAAACACCAGTCATCATCACCCACGACTGGATGAACGCCCTCCCGGACCTGCCTTTCAACAGCTCCTTCAGGGGAGAGCTCTTCTTGCTCGATGCATCCACGCTTTTCCAGACTGCGGAGTCTTCGACGTTGCGCCGCAGAAACCAGGCCACTGCGAAAGACAGGACGAAGCCCAGGATGAACGGTATTCGCCAGCCCCATTGGACGTAAGGCGAATGAAGCCCGTCATTGACTGCCACCATCAGGACCAGACTATTGAGAACCGCGACAATAAATCCTCCCCCACTGGCCGAGCACTGGATCAATCCACCGATGAATCCCCTGCGTGACGGCGGTGCATACTCGAGCGCCATCGGAGTGGCAGCGGTATATTCGCCGCCCAAAAATATCCCTTCAATGAACCGGAGGCCGATCAGCAATGTGGTGGCCACCGTTGCCCCAACCAGCTCCGCGCCTGGCAGGCATCCGATCAACAGCGAAATGGTGCCGAATCCGAAGATCGTAATAGCGCCGATTCTCTGTCGGCCAAGAAGGTCAGCGAAGTGACCAAAGATCAGCGCTCCGAGCGGTCGACCGAGCAGCGTCACAGCGAGAGTCATTCCGGCGAATATCGACCTTTCCTGCGCCGACATATCGCCTTGGAAGTAGACCAGCGCAGGCAGGAGCGTCGATACCACAATGAAGATGGAATATGAATCCAAGGCGAATCCAGCCCAGGCGCTTAGGATCGCTCGCTTTCTTTTCTTTCGGAAATCCGGATCGAGGGCGGGGGTCAATGCTCCGATGCTCTCATTCATGTGCGCTTCCTCAGGAGTTACTGCGGGCTGCCCCACGAAGGAGTCGGCTTTTAGTGAGCCCCGCTTGTTGTCCAGCTGAAGCTGAACTTGAATTCGTTAGCTGACTATGTTTATCGACCGACGTTTCACCAAATGGAATTGCAACCATCCCGAATGACTTGACGATGCGTCTCGCCAGAATCGGAGCAAGGGCGACACGCCGCCCTTGCTCCAGATCCGGTTTCAGCGAACCCGCTGCGATCTTCATATGATCTCCGTGGCCACTGCGCCGTTGCCCGCTTTATCAGGACATCAGTGCAATGGAAGGCGATGTCCGATCAGAGCAGCCCCGCCGCATTGCCTCCAACGAGCTTGCGAATATCCCTTTCACCATACTGGATGCGAAGGAGATCGCCGATTATCCGTCTATAACCCTCTACCGGCCGGGGCATCCCGACAAGGCCAAGGTCTGAGCCGAGTATGGTCTGGTCCACACCTGCAACCTGAATGATGCGCGAAAGATCATTGACGTCGCGCTTTTGCTCTCGACCCTCAATCTGGATGAACATGCAAATCGAGTGTTCCATGTAGACGCCAAGGCTGACGAGGCGGCGAATATCGTCATCCGAACAGCCAATGACGTAGGTCGGATGATTGACAAGCATCTTCTTGACACCTCGCCGCTTGGCTTCCTCAAACATGATGATCTGCTCACGCGCACTGAGATGCCCGCCTGCCAGAATGATGTCCGCCTCCGCGATAAGATCCAGGATCTGCTGCGTCTCTTCAGTCAGTTTTCCATCCACACCGAGAACGGAAAGCGGCGTCGGCGTCAGCATGGGTTTGATGGATTTCGGGAAGGTTTTCGCCTCAGTGCTACTCTTATCGATGTGGTTCGCAGCGGAGAAGGTTGGCATCCATACGATTTTTCCGCCCAGCTTGATGGCATGGTCGACTGCGTATGGATTTATCCCGCCGCTGGCATTGTTAAGGGCAATGCCGGAATAGAGGCGCGTCTCGACGTAGGGCACGAGGTTTTGGAGGATCTTGGCGTGCGCCATGCCGGCGTAATAATGGTCCTTATAAAGCAACGCTTCAAAGCCGGCCGCAGCGGCGTCCAGCATCGCTTCATGATGATCGAGCATCCGCGGCATAGCTGCTGGGCCACTGTGACAGTGAAGGTCCACCGCACCAATCATGAGGGCGGAAACCTGTTCCGAGATGCTGCTGTCTTCGACCTGTGCTGTCGCCACGTTCATTGCGTTCTCCTTGGCGTTTCCGGGTTCGGAAACTCGTTGCTTCATGTAGCTGAAGCAGGCATTGGGTATTCGTCCGCATTCAAAACCCAACCTGGCTTCGACGAAAAGTCGGCGCGCGGGGGCGCGAAAATATCGACCAGCACGTTGGTGTCGTCCATCGACTGCGACGTATGAATTGCGGGCGGCGGAATGATGCAAAGAGACGGCGCACGACAGAGTTCAGCGGCGTCTGCCCGCCATGCCGCCTTATCGGTCACCCACGGCCAGCGGAGATAGTGGGTGTAAGCTCCCTCCAAACAAAGCGATCCCTGTTCAAAGTCGGCGTGGTGATGAGGCGAGAGATTTTTCGTATCGCGCGGCGGGGACGGATGAATGCAATTGATCATGATCGTCGAGCAGCGGAACAGCCGGCCAAACCGGGTGGGACTTTTGGGAATATCCAGGCTGTAGCTGCGGATTGCGAAGCCGCCCGGCGGATCAGGCCATGCAACGAACGGCTTGACGTTTGGGTCTGGCTCCGTGGCGTATGATTCCGCATTGGAGCATTTCGGAAGGAGGTCCAGCGCGTTCGTCGAAAGGATTCGAACGATCGGGCCAGCGGCCTTGACCTCTATCGAACTTCGTCCTGGCGGCACCACCACGACGGAATAGCCGGGCACGGTCTTGCTCTGTTCACCGGCCGTGACTTGCACGACACTGTCTTTCGACGGAAGAAGCAGCATGTACTCGTCCGGCTGGGCATCGCGCGCGAGCACTGCCCCCCCATCTGCCTTAGCGTATGTCACGATCATGTTTTGGCCGCGGGTGTACCAGGTCTGCGCTCCCGGACCTTGCTCCTGTGGAGCTTGCTCGTACCAGCGGGCATATTCCGCCCCTTTGAACGTTCTGGCGGCGTTCGCGGTCGTCCCCGCTTGAGGCATGGTGCTCCTTGGATCGTCTGCGGCGTACACGGCTTTTCTCCGATTTTAGCAGCGATGTGGCTTTGCAGCCGGCGTGCGAAAGTCTGCCAATCAGACCAATTTCGCCGAGGATTGAAAGAACGTATTTCGATGTTTTCGCTCGCTGAAACGTTAGCCCCCCTGCCACGCCAACCCGACATTGGCTAACGACTTGAAGACGCCTTGAGCACTGGCGACCGCTTTTTCACCTGTTTTGAGCGTACCCGACACGAAGATCGTACCGCTCGTCCTGTGCTGGATGTGACATTCGGTCGTAACGAAGTCGCCAATGTCGACCGCTTGCAGGAACGCGACGTCGAGTTGAACGGTGACACACTGGACATCGTCGCCGGTTGAACGAATGACCGCTCCCATGCCCATGTCAGCCAGCGTCATCAACAGGCCGCCGTGCATCTTGCCCTTGCCGTTGTCGTGGCGGGGGTCGCAAACGATTCCAATCTGTACGTTGCCGCCAACGCGTCGCTCCCAGAACGGTCCGACAAGGGTGGAGATTTTTCCTGGCCGTATCATCCACCCCTGCGATGAAGGGTCGGGATGTTTCTTGTTGCCTGCACCTTCCAACGACGACCTCCTGATTTGCCGGGCCATGACCCGACGCGCTGTTTTGCGAACTTGACGTATTCGCACCCGATTCGGGAGTTGTGGATATTCGCGGAATAAGCGGCCCCCAACGACTCACCTGGCCGTAAGGGACAACAGCTCTCTGGCTTCCTTGGGTGTGGCCACCGAACAGCCAAGCGAATCCACAATGGCGCACGCGCGCTCTACCAGCGGAGCGTTGCCCGGCGAAAGTTCGCCCTCCGAGAGGAAAAGGTTATCCTCCAGTCCAACACGAACGTGCCCGCCGAGAATGATGGATTGCGCTGCCATCGGAAACTGCGCCCGCGATATGCCAAACGCCGACCAGGTCGTGCCCGCCTCAACCATGCTTCTCATGAGCAGCATTGCTTCCGTATTGGCTGGCGCACCGCCGGGAATTCCGAGACAGAACTGGAACAACGAGGGTGTTGGCAGGTGCCCCTCCTTCTGCAATTGAAGGGCGAGGCGCAAGTGACCGAGGTCGAAAACTTCCAACTCGGGCTTTACGCCGGCCGCGACCATTCTCGCCGCCATGAACTTCAGATGGGTTGGTGTATTGACAATGGCCCGCGACCCGAAATTCATTGTTGCGACATCGAGGGTGCAGACTTCGGGCCGTAGCTGCACGATGTGCTGCGTCCGTTTGGCGGGCGAAACCACACACACAATCTCGCCCCCATCTTCGACCGGTGGATCATAACCTGCTCCCGGACCGCCGGTTAAATTGAGAACAATGTCGATTGCGGAGGATCGAACTCTGTCGACGGTCTCCTCGTAGAGATCCAGATCGCTGGAAGGTGCTCCCGTTTGCGGATCGCGAACATGCACGTGGGCAATGGCAGCGCCGGCTTTGGCGGCGTTGACGATCTCGTCGGCGATCTGCTTCGGCGTGATCGGCACGTATCTGCTATTGCTCGTGAGTGCGCTTGCCCCGGTTACCGCACACGTGACTATGACCTTACGCTTCATGAAACTGCCTCTTGGATTTCCAAGCTTATTCAACCGACCAAGCGCGCAATCGCGCGATGCCCTTTTCGATCATATCCGCCGCTTCGCGTGTCGGAGTGTAAACGTCGGATACGATATGCGCCGCCGCCGGTGCCGTGGCGTAGAATCCCACACCGAGACACGCAACGCACACGCCCTCGTTGAAAACGGGAACGCCGATAAATTGGAATTTCCGAGAGCCGCGCATCCCGTCCTCGACGGCGAATCCATTTTGGCGAGCCGCTTTCAGCGCGTGGTCAAGGACCACGGGATCGAATTTCTCTTCAGCTTTTCCGCTCGTTCCCAGGCCACGCAGCAAATCTTCCTGTTCCCTCTGGGAGCAGAAGGCCAGATAGCAGCGTCCCAACGCGCTATTCGCCAAGCTCAATTGACGGTGCAGGGTGGCAAATGGAAACGCCCATGGACTGATGGCCGAGGTCGTGAAATCAACGCTGAGTTTGCCGTGGTGGACCGTGGCGACGCTGACCGGCCACTTGATCCGTTCCGTGAGTTTCACTGCCCATGGCCGCGACGCCTCGATAACGAGTGGAAGCCCTCGGAATCCATTGCTGAGGTGCTGCGCCTCGGAAGTAACTCGATATCCGCCGATGAAATTGTCACGCATGACATAGCCTTCATGGATGAGCGTATCGAGCATCCTGACGATGGTTGATTTCGAAAGCCCTGTGATCGTGTGAAGCTCGGCGACCGACGCGGAGCGCAGTGAATTCATCGCGCGAAGCACGCGCAGTACCCGCTGCGCGGCTTCGACGGGCTGATAAGAGCACTCGGCCGGCAGTGCATCGCCCCTTTTCGAATTGGACCGACAACGATCACCGCTTTGTTGCTTTGTGCGTCCTCGCGCAGCGCGAACCGAACCTTTGGAAGCTAAAGCCGGATCAGGCATGACGCTTTCCAATCGGCGGGATGAGACCTGACCGGACTTTTTCGCAGACAACGTCGGCCCGTCTTCAATGCAAGCGTCTTCAGCGGAAGTCTGGCGCGCTTTGGTCATTGCCGCCCCGGGCGACACGCCACGGGCACGGCGTTGCTCAACTGGAGGCCAGTCTTGCAGGTGGCTGGCGTAGGAATCGATCAAGATTGATGAATCAAGCTTCATTTCAACGGCCTCCCGGTGCCCGTTCGATACCGGCCCGTGGATCGGACCTTGTTTGTTTGCGCTTCGCCAAGAGTCGAGCGGCTTAGCGCATTGCCGAGCTAACCTGCCCGTCTCCTAAACTGAACAGGATTATCCCCCTCGCCAACGCAATTCGAGAAATGTTTCACCAGATGAAACATTCGGGTCACTCTGGTCTGAAATGGACCCCGATTGTGGGACCACGTGCTTAGTTGGAAGGGGCTGCTCCGTTTGATAGACGGAGCGCATGA
>NZ_JBEGDB010000031.1:0-48463 GCF_043638955.1 Bradyrhizobium sp. 31Argb
CTCCTGCCACCCGAAAACTTGCCGATCCTCGAATGGCTCGGTATCAAAACGTCAAAATCACTGTGATGAACCACTAGTCGCGACCTGCCGATCTGGATTGCCTCGACCGTGATTGACGCGCCGGCCGTTCCATTGTTGTTATCGGTCTCAACGAAACAACAGCGCCGGGCAGGAAACCATGAGCAAGACCTCCAACATCAGAAGCATCGAAACGCTCGCCTGCGATGCCGGCTGGCGGAATTACCACTTCGTCAAGGTGACGACCGAAGGCGGCATCGTCGGCTGGAGCGAATTTGACGAGGGTTTTGGCGCGCCCGGCGTCACGGCCGCGATCGAGCGGCTGTCGACGCGGATCGTCGGCAAGAACGCGCTGCAGCATGAGCGCATCTATGCGGAATTGTTCTCCGCGACCCGGCCGGCCGCCGGCGGCGTGGTGGCGCTGGCGCTCGGCGCGATCGAGAACGCACTGCTCGACGTCAAGGCAAAGGCGCTCGGCGTGGCCTGCTATGAACTGCTCGGCGGCAAGATCCGCGACCGTATCAGGGTCTACTGGTCGCATTGCGCGACCTGGCGCATCAACCATCCCGACTGGTACAAGCCGGCCATCACCGACCTCGACGGCGTCAAGGCGATCGGCCGCGAGGTGCGCGAGAAGCGCTTCACGGCGCTGAAGACCAACATCTTCGTCTATACCGACGGCAAGCCGCAGGGCTGGCGGCCGGGCTTCGGCGCGCCGTTCGAGCCCGAGATCAATGTCGACCGCAAGGTGCTGCGCAATCTCTGCATGCATTTGGAGGCGATCCGCGACGGCGCCGGGCCCGATGTCGATCTCCTGCTCGACCTCAACTTCAATGCCAAGACCGAAGGCTATCTCAAGATCCTGCGGGCGATCGAGAAGATGGACATGTTCTGGGTCGAGATCGACACCTTCAACCCGCAAGCGCTCGGCTACATCCGCCGCCAGAGCCCGCATCCGATCTCCTCCTGCGAGACGCTATTGGGCCTGCGCGAATTCCTGCCCTACTTCACCGAACAGGCGATGGACGTCGCGATCATCGACACGCCCTGGAACGGCGTCTGGCAATCGATGAAGATCGCGAACGCCGCCGAGCATTTCGAGGTCAACGTCGCCCCGCACAATTTCTACGGCCACCTCTGCACCATGATGAACGCGCATTTCTCCGCGGCAGTGCCGAATTTGCGGATCATGGAAACCGACATCGACCGGCTCGCCTGGGATCATGAGCTGTTCACTCATGTCCCTGAAATCGTCGACGGCCACCTCGTGATTCCGAACCGGCCGGGCTGGGGCACCGAGCCGAACGAAGAAGGCCTGCGCGCGCATCCGCCGAAGAGCAAGGGCGGATTGCTGAATTACGGACAGGCTGGGAAGAAATAGGCCGCCGCTCTTCGTGACCCGAGCAGCCGGCCTCTTAGGGTTCGATCGGAAGATCGGCCTCGAACAGACGATTGAGATCACCGATCAATGCAAGACCATTTTCGCGCGCTCTAACCGCTGAATTGATCCGCTCTGACGCAGCCGCCTGGAACGCCATATAACCATGGTATCGCGGCCGAACATAGGATTCCTCGAGCGTCGCGCGTGTGCTCCGATAGAATTCCGCGGTCGCGCTGTTGACGACCGGATCGTCCCAGGCACTTGCATGTCCGGGCTGGCCGCCGGCTGCGGCGTAAGGTCCACGCTGTACCTCTGCGCTCGCGACCCAATAGGCAAAATCGATCGCGTGCATCGCGTGCGGCGTCTTGGCGGAAACGGCAATTCCGGTACCGCCAAGCGCGGCGCCAATCGGCTTGCGCGAGCCGATCGTCGGGATGTTGGCGAAACGGATCAGTCGTCGGCGAAAGGCAGTCTGGGCGTAGGACACGTAACCGTAGATGAACGGAACACAGTCGATTTCCGAGGCATCATCGACCATCCTTTCGAACACCGCGATCGGATCGCGGTCGAGGTCCGCGGGATCGATCAATTCGGCGAGTTCGCGGATTCTGCGCCACACTTCGAGGCCCGTCTCGGCATCCACGAACCGGGAACGTTCAATGCCGCATGGCTGGCCGAGATGCGCTGCGAGCGTATAGAACAGCATGAGGGAATGCGGCGGCCGGAGCGGGAGGGCCACTCGCCCGCGCCGCGCCAGTTCCATCACTTCGGTGAACTCCGACGGAGCTTGCGCCAGCCGGTCCGGTCGAAACGCCTGGACTTGGGTGGCCGCGTCGATCGGAAATGCCCATTGTCTTCCATTCCACCTATATGAAAGGTACGACGGGCCGACGGATGCGGCCTCGAGCACAGTCCGCTCCGTCGCGCGGCCCGTGACATCCAGCGGCAGCAGGCACTTCTCCTCGGTGACTTGCCCGACATGCGGATGATCGATCACAATCAGGTCATAGCGGTTGGCGAGCTCCATCACCGGGAAGCTTTCGAAGTCCTGAAGCGAACGCTGCTCCCAGGTGATGTTCACTCCGCTGCGCCGTCGCCATATCTCCGAGCACGCGACCAGCGGATCGTAGCCGCGCGGATGGCTCCACGTCATGCCCTTGAGATGGATCACAGCCCGAACTCCCGGCGAAGCGCGGCCGAATGCTCGCCGATCTTCGGCGCCGCCTGATCGCCCTTCGGCCTGAAGCCGTCGAGACGCAGCGGCACGCGCGTGGTCCGGATGCTGACATCCTCGCGCGACACGGTTTGCAGCATATCAAGCGACTTGAAGCCCTCACTCTCCAGCAATTCAGGCCAGGTGAGGACCTTCGCGCACCAGATGTCGGCGGGCTCGAGGATCGAGAGCCAGTCGTTACTGGTTCGCTCGGCCAGCCGAAGGGCGATGATGGTCTTGATAGCGTCCCGGTCATTGAACCAGCTCGCCGGGTCGTCGCGATAGGGAGCGAGCGCATCCAGGCCGAGCAAGTCGGCGAGCTTCGGGATCGGCGCCATCGCGATCGCCAGGAACCCGTCCTTGGTTGGATACACACCATATGGCGCGGCCAAATAGGCATGAGCGCTGCGACGCGCGGAGCGGCTGGGCAGTCGTCCGCCGTCATTCAGATGTACCGTAAGCACCTCGAGCTGGAAGTCGATGAGCGCTTCAAGCAAGCTTGTCTCCACATGAGCGCCCTCACCAGTCACGCCGCGTCGGACCAGGGCAGCAAGAACACCCTGGGCCATCGTCGCGCCAGCCATCATGTCGGCAACCGCAAGCCCGAAAGGGACCGGCCCTTGGGCATCGTCGCCATTCAGCCACATCACGCCGGACCGGGACTGTGCCAGCAGGTCCTGGCCCGGGCGTTGCACCCACGGCCCCTCCTTACCGTAACCCGTGATGGACGCGTAGACGATGCGCGGATTGAGCGCTCTCACGGCATTGTAGTCGAGCCCGATCCGCTCGATGACGCCGGGACGGAAATTCTGAACCACAACGTCCGCGCGCGCGAGGAGCGTGCGCAGCGCTGCCAAATCGTTCGGGTCCTTGAGATCGAGGGCCAGACTTTCCTTGCCGCGGTTGATCGCGTGGAAGATCGTGGAGTCACCGCCGATCTCTGCGTCGCTGAGATACAGGCGACGGGACAGGTCGCCGCTCTCCGGCCGTTCGACCTTGATCACCCGTGCTCCGAGGTCGAGCAGGCGGAGGCAGCAATAGGGACCGGATAGAAATTGGCTCAAGTCGACGACCAGAAGACCTTCGAGGGGGAGCGTCGTTTCGAACATCGGGCCACCTTCTGTCGGACAAGTTCTCGCTCGCAGCGCCGGACTGCAGAAGCACCCCTGCGGTTGATCCGCTCCGGGGCTATCATTCTTATATGAATATGGTACTTATAAGTAAATGGCAAGCTCCGACGTGACGAATACCGGGTGGGCACCCGCAACCTGAGAATCACTGGCAGGGCACTAGGTCGGCGGACTTCAGGCTACGCCCGCGGCAGCGGAAATCTCGCCTGCCGTCGTGAGCAGCATCGCGAGAATATCGTCTCGTAGTGGCGCATCGTCGCGGTCGAGGCGACGAATATGCGGACAGGTAAGCGCCGCAAGCGGGATTCCGGTCGAGCTGAGAATGGGAACGGAAATATTGGTGACGCCGGCCGTTTGCTGGCTTGGACGAACCTCGTAGCCTCGCTGTCGCACCTTTGCGATGATTTGCTCGAACCTTTCCGGTGAAGTCTCGCCGGGAATAGGCACTCGCTCGTCGAGCATCAGCTTGCGCTCCGTCTCAGTCACGAAGGCGAGCAAGACGTGGCCCGATCCGGTGTTCAGCAGGCTGATATGCGAACCCACCCGTATCGAGAGCCCCCAATATCCCGGAGCATCGGTCTGTGCGATCACCACTCCGCTGCCCCGGTCATAAACCACCATGTGGCAGGCCTGCTCCGCCTTACGCGTGAAGCGGCGCATCGCAGGGAGCGCGAGACTTACGAGGCGCCGCATGGGTGGATGCCGATGAGCCAGCCCAAACAGCTTCAGGGACAGTTCGTAGCGATCTTCGCTGGTCCGCACGACGTAGTACCGCCGCACCAGCCGATCCAGCATCCGGTAGATCTCGTTGGGTGAACGGTCGAGTGCCTTTGCGATTTCGGCCTGCGAGAGCCCCTCATCGGTACTCGACAAGAGTTCGATGATGTCGAGGCCCTTGTCCAGCGCAGGCGCCTTGTAAAGCTCTTCCGTCGTCTCATGTGTCTTTGTCATCGCTCACCCGCGGCCCATGGGCGGCGACAATAGCACACGACCGGATTGCCGCCGGACTGCGCCGCCGACGTTTTCGACGGCTTTTTCGGGACACTTGACATTCTTCCATATATGAAAATACTTTCCATATTTGAATAATGGCGCGCAGGAGCCTTCGCGGCGTCGCTTGCTGCGTCGGGAGGACGTCAAGGAGTTTCACGCATGATCGTGAGCGAGCTTTTTTTCGAGGATTACCAGATCGGCTTCAGCCGCCGCACCCTCGGCCGCACGATCACGGAAGCCGACATTGTGATCCACGCCGGCCAGACTGGCGACAATTTCCCGCATCATATGGACGCCGAGTGGTGCGCCAAGCAGGATTTCAAGCAGCGGATCGCACACGGAACGCTGGTCTTCAGCGTCGGCATCGGCATGACGGCGTCCACGATCAACCCGCATGCAATGTCCTACGGCTACGACCGATTGCGGTTCATTCGCCCGGTCTTCATCGGTGACACCATCACCGTCAACGCAAGCATCACGACCAAGCGCGACCACGCCAAGCGCGCCGATGTGGGTGTGGTCGTCGAAACGGTTGAGATGCTGAATCAGTCCGACGAAACCGTGCTCGTCTGCGAGCACCTCTATCTCGTCAAGCGAAGGCGGCCCGGCGACGAGTGCCGCAAACCGCATTGAGACATTGCGGAAGACAACAAAGCTTAAACAAAGGGAGGTCCGATGATGCTGCAGAATACCCAGGATTCGCCGCTAGAGAGCGCGATCCAGCGATCCGCATGGCGCTTGCTGCCGTTCCTCATGCTGATGCTTGTCCTCGCATTCCTCGATCGGGTCAATATAGGCTTCGTCAGGCTCGCCTATCAGGCCGATACGGGTATCGGGGACGCTGCCTATGCTTTCGGAGCAGGCATTTTCTTTATTGGTTATGCCCTGTTCGAGGTGCCCAGCAATCTCATCACGACGCGTGTCGGCGCACGCACCTGGCTCGCGCGCATCATGGTGAGCTGGGGACTGATTTCCGCCGCGATGATATTCGCGCGTTCGGACACCGTCTTTTATGTCCTGCGCTTTCTCCTCGGAGTCGCGGAGGCTGGCTTTTACCCGGGGGTGCTGCTCTATCTGACCTACTGGTTTCCGGCCAAGCAACGAGCGCGTGCGACCGGCCTGTTCTATCTCGGCGTCCCCCTCTCACTCGTATTCGGGAGCCCGCTCAGCGGTTTGTTGCTGCAATTCGATGGGGTGTTGGGTCTAAAGGACTGGCAGTTCGTTCTTGCAGTCGAGGGGATGGCCGCAGTCGTTGTTGGCTTTATTGCCTTCTTCTATCTTTGCGACCGGCCCGCGGAAGCGGCCTGGTTGACGCCGGCAGAGCGCAAGGCGCTGTCCGACGAAATCGCGCGGGAGGAAGCTCTCAAGGCGGGGCAGGTGAAACACTCGGCCCTCGGTGTGCTCAGGGATGTGCGGGTTATCGCCTTTATCGTGGTCTACTTCTGCTTCCAAATCGGCACCTCGCCGTTCTCTTTCTACTTCCCTTCAAAGCTCGCCTCGGCCATGGGGGGCAAAGTCGACTTTACGATCGGCCTCCTGCTGGCACTTCCCTGGCTGTGCTCGGCGATAGTCACGCTGCTTGCGACCGCATACGCCGATCAGCATGAGAATCACCGCCAGGTCGCTGTCGTGCTGATCATCGCCGGCGTTCTGGCATCGGCTGCCGTCGGATTCACCAACAATCCGGTTCTGCTGATGATCGCCTTCTGTATTGCCGTCCCGGGGCTGACCTCGTCGCAGCCGGTCTTTTGGAGTCTGCCGACGCAGTATCTGAGCGGCATCGGCGCGGCGAGCGGGATCGCCTTCATCGTATCCCTGGGCAATCTGGGCGGGTTCTTTTCGCCACAGATCAAGACCTATGCCGAGCAGGCCCTTGGCAATAGCAGCGTCGGCTACTTGGTCCTGTCGGTGATTGCCGCCGGTGCCGCAGTCATCCTGCTGGGTCTGCCGCAAAATGAACCGCGCACCCGCTTTGCGCCGCCGCTCGCCAAATTAGACGCCGCAGCGAGGAAGGATCCTGCCTAGAGCATTTTCGGTTCTGATGGAATCAGAACCGAAGCTCTAGATTCTTGTTGTGACGCGTTTTCTTCACGCGAACCGGTGTCCACTTCGCTCGAAAACGCTCTAACCGGTTCGGAGCAATGCGAAGGCAGATCGGGAAATCAAAGGATCGGCTGAGAATGCCGGCCGTTCGGAAGAGGGCAAGATGAGCAAACGTCTTGGTGGAAAGACCGCCGTTGTGACCGCGGCCGGAAATGGTATCGGGCGCGCGTCCGCAATGATGCTTGCCGCAGAAGGGGCGATGGTGTGGGCGACGGATATCGACCAAGTCGCGCTCGACGAGCTGAGAAGAGATGCAGATCCCGGCTTGCTTCTCCGAACTCATCGCCTGGATGTGCTCGATCCGGTCGAGGTAAGGCAATTCGCCGAATCGCTCAGACCGATCGACGTTTTGTTCAACTGTGCAGGCTACGTGCACGCAGGAGATATTCTGCATTGCGAGGAGAGCGCTTGGGATCTGAGCTTCGAATTGAACGTGAAAGCGATGTATCGCACCATCCGGGCGTTTCTTCCCGCGATGATCGAAGCTGGCCGCGGCGGCTCCATCATAAACATGGCGTCCGTTGCTTCGAGCGTGAAAGGTGTCTCGAGCCGTTGCGCCTACGGCGCCTCCAAGGCGGCCGTGATCGGTCTGACGAAATCCGTTGCGGCAGACTTCGTATCCCATCAGATTCGTTGCAACGCCATTTGCCCTGGCACTATCGAGTCACCTTCTCTGCAAGCGCGCATAAAGGCACAGGCGCTGAAGGATGGGCTGGACGATGCTGCAGCACGTCAGAGCTTTACGTCGCGGCAGCCGCTCGGGAGACTTGGTCGACCCGACGAGGTCGCGGCTCTCGTCACATATCTTGCTTCGGATGAGTCGGCGTTTACAACAGGAGCGATCCACATCATCGATGGCGGCTGGTCAACTTGAGTAGCTCGACTGGCTCGGTAGTTAGAGCGTTTTCGAGCGAAGTGGACACCGGTTCGCGTGAAGAAAACGCGTCAAAACAAAAACCTAGAGCTTCGGTTCTGATTCCATCAGAACCGAAAATGCTCTAGGCTCTGGCTCCAGACCGGGACGACGGAGCGGCATTTCGTCCCGCGCAATCACTTATCCCCCGGCCCGTTCAAGAATGCGCTTTCGACGACGTCGCCGATCGGTTGCCAGACATTGCCGTCGAACTGCACCAGCCGCATCTGCTTGATCGGGCGGAAATCGGTCGGGCCGGTGTTGATCGCGATGCCCGGCAGCGCGACCGGGTTGAGATAGTTCTTCAAGGACGCAGCCTGTAGCATGATGTTCTCGCGTGACAGATCATCGCCGCACTGGTTCAGCACCTGGACCAGGGTCTCCGCCGCGGCGTAGCCGAAGATGGCGTAGCTGTCCTCCTTGTCGCCGTCGGGATAGTACTTGTCCATGAAGGCCGACCATGCCTTGATCGGCGGGTCTTCCTTCCATGCAGCATCGTCGGCATCCTTCAGGAAGGATGTCGAGATCACGCCGAGCGCATTCTGCAGCCCCGCCGGCCGCAGCGCGCTCGCGATCGAGGCCGAGGCATTGTCGAGGATGAAGACCGGATGCCAATCCAGATCGGCGGCAATGCGGATGGCGCGGGCGGCGATCGCCGGTGCCCCGTTGAAGACCAATATGTCGGCACCGGAATCCTTCAATATCTTGATCTGCACCTGGATCGAGGTCTCGGACGCATCAAAGGCGAGATCGGCGACGATCATGCCGGCGGTATCCCCGAGCCCCTCCTGCAATCCCCTGAACAGATCGCGCCCGAACTGATCGTTTTGCCAGAGCACGGCGATCTTGCGGTCGGGATAGGACGCCTGGATGTAATTCGCATAGATCTGGCCCTCGGCGCGGAAGGTCGGCTGCCAGCCCATGCTCCACGGAAATTTCTTCGGATTTGCCCATTCCTCGTCGCCCGAAGCGACGAACAATTGCGGGATCTTCTTGTCGTTGAGATAGGTCCGGGTCGCGAGATTGCTCGGCGTGCCGAATGAGCCGAACATCAGCAGCACGTTCTCCTTCTCGACCAGGTCGCGCGTCTGCTGAAGTGCAGTGCGCGGATTGGAGCTGTCGTCGACGGAGATGAACTTGATCTTCCGTCCGTTGATGCCGCCGCGCTCGTTGACCATGTCGAAATAGGCGGCCTCTGCCCTGCCGATGGTCGCGAAGGCCGCCAGCGGGCCGGTGTAGGGCATGACGTTGCCGATACGGATTTCATTATCTGCGGCGCCTCCCTCGGACGCCTGCTGTGCGCTGGACGGCGCCCACGCGAGAAGCAGTGCGGCGACGAGGGACAGCGACAATCTTGCTTTTGTTCGTTGCATCAGCATCGCCTCAAACCTGCTCTGATAGCAGCCTGCTGCGTTTTCCCCACCCACAACAATAGCGCGTAAATATGGGCAGAGAAATGAAATGGTGCGTTGCAGCGATCGAGCGATCATGGACGGCCGGCGCCGAAAGGAACTTCCATCGACGCCAACAAAGCGGAGAACATCGGCTATTTTATCGCCGCCGCCCGGGACGTATAGATCAAAAACACCACCGTGCCGGCCAGCAGGGCCGCGGCCATGAACATCATCACCGCCGGCAACCCGTAGAGCGCCGCCACCGCGCCGGTTATGGACTGCATCAGCGCCGCGCCGAGGAAGAAGGAGAGATTGATCGCCGAAAGCGCTTTGCCGGCGCTCTGGGCGTCAACGAGCTGCCTGGTCATGCCGTAGAGCAGCGGCTGCGCCGACACGGCAAGACCGATCAGGACGAACAGGACCAGATCATATTGCGGCGGCATGACGGCGACGCCGAACAGACCAGATACCGGGTAACCCGGAGCTCCCAGGGCCAGCAGGAGAAGCAGCAGCGCCGATGCGAAATGGGTCGCCGCAACCACGGTGCGCCGGTGGCCGAGCCTGCGATCGACCATGCCGATGCAGACCGGCCCGACGATCAGCGCCAGCGTGAACAGTCCGAGTTGGTTGCCGGCTTCGATGCGCGTGAGCCCCTTGACCTCCATCAGCCACGGGCCGCCCCACAATCCCCTCAGCACCAGCGACGCCGCCAGCGAGACCAGCGACAAGGCGACGAGGCCCCGGAGCTGATGGGACAGGCCAAGGCGCAAGACTTCCATCATTTGCGAAAGCGGCGACGAATCGTCCTTGTGCTCGGCCGGCTGTTTCGGCACCAGCGCGAACACTGCGATTAACACCGCGACGCCGCCAATCGCCGATATCCAAAACCCGGCCCGCCAGCCAAAACGGTCGACCACGAAGGCCAACGGGCTCGACGACAGCAGCATGCCGATGTTGCCGATCGACAGGATCGCACCCGACCACAGGCCAAACTGCATCGGGGAAAGCTGTTTCGCAGCCAGCGTCATCGGGCACATCAGCATGCCTGATGTCGCGATCCCCAGGATGAGCTGGCCAACGAGGAAGCTCCCCGGTCCGGTCGCGAACGCGGATGCCATCGCCCCGAAGATGGTTCCGACGAGCAGGCTGAGCGAGACCGGGCGAACGCCGAAGCGATCCATCGCGGCGCCGACGGGAACCTGCGATGCGGCAAAGGCGAAATGGTAGATCGAGGTCAGACTCGCGAGCGTCTGCGGCGGCGTCGCGAAATCGGCGGCCATCAGGTCGAGGCTGATGGCCGGGATCGTCCGCAGCAGAGTCGATAGCATATGGCCGCAAGCCAAGGCCAACAGAGCAAAAATCAGCGTGCAGGTACTGGACCCCGCATCTTCTTTGGTAACGCCGCCCACGAATCGTCTCGTCTCCGAGGAATTTCGGGACGGCGTATCACCAATAGGCCGGGAACGCCAATCTGTGCCTAGGTATTAGGCAGCTCAGTGCTTGTGGAACACCAACGTCCGCACTTCGATGCTTTCGCGAGGCTCGGCATTAGTCGGGGTTGTGGGGTCGATGAAGGCCGTATGCGGCGCGAAGCGCGTGCGGCCGTCGGTTGCGGAATCGTAGCACTTGAGCAGCAGCGCTTCGTCCGGCGTCATCTCCGGGAAATAGAACCAGCGATGGTTCGCGTTATATTTCACCGAATAGGTCTCGCCCTGGCGGTTCGGATAGATCAGGTCGGAGGCGATCAGATCGCCCGGCGCCACCGACTGGCCGTCGGCCATCGCCAGCGGCGCATCGCGCAGCGGCCCGCGGATCGGCCGCCACAGGTTGATCACCTGCACGCGGCCCTTGACGAGTTCATTGGCCTCATCCGGCAGATGTTCGAACACACGGTTGCGGCCGGACAGATCAGTCTGGTCGACATGGACCCGCGTCGCCGGCTGTCGCGGCGTGCCGTCACGCACATCAGGTGCGCCCTCGACGCGCTTGCGCACAGTGTGGTCGAAGATGACGACGCGATCGGCCTTCAACGTCGCCTTCAGGAAGGCTTCGACGGCGGGATAGTAGACGCGCCTGATTTCGTTATCGTCGTAATAGTTCCTCACCGCGGTCGGATGCTTGACCAGCGCGAAGCCTTCGGTCGAGCGAAAACTGGTTGGCGATCAGACGGCCGTCGAAGATCGGAACGTTGTGGGGTTCGGGGAGCGCCGTCGACTTGGGCTCGCCGGGTGGCGGATCAAAGGCGTAGGTACGTGGCTTGCCCGCTACCGGGGCGAGATAGTTGAGCTCGGCAGTGACGAAGGGAAGCGACTCGATTTTGGTTTCATGCAGGCCCATGGTGGTCTCCCGGACTCCCTATTGTTCGTTCTCATCATTTTGGCCGGGTGAACCGCCCCGGCAAGGGAGCCGAAGAAATAGCAACGTTGACATTCTTGCGAGGATGAAACGTGGAAAATCCTTTTCGACGCTCTCAACTCGCCAAGCGAATTATTTCCGCTGATCACACTTTTGGGAGGTGCGGCCCACGCGTCATTGCGAGCCACCGCTCTCTCCCCGTCATTGCGAGCGCAGCGAAGCAATCCATTTCTCGGCTTGTGGAGGCATGGATTGCTTCGCTTCGCTCGCAATGACGGTTGGGGCGAGCGGTCGAGGTCGAACACTGACGCGGGCTCACAAGCCCGTGCCCTTGCCGATCGCCGTCGCGAACGAGCGGTCGACGATCTCGGCGGCGTTGAGCTGCTGCTTGATCAAGCCCCAGCGGTGATAGAGATCGATGGTCTTCTGCTCATCGCTCACGACATTGTCATCGATCGGCGTGATCTGGATCTTGGCCCGCGAAAGCCAGTTCAACGGCACCGAGGTCGGGATGTTCATCAGCTTGCCCCAGGTCTCGGCATAGCCGGCCACATTGTTCTGCGACCATGCCCGTGCCGCGGCGAGACGGCGGACGAAATCCTGCAATTGCTCGTGCTTGTCCTTGATCGCGTTTGGCGTTGCGACCTGAAAGCCGAGGCCGGGCGTGATACCCTCCGCGGTGATTACACGGCGCGACTTGAACAGCACCTCTTCCTGGCTGACATAGGGCTCCCAGGTCGACCAGGCATCGACCGATCCTTGCGTGTAGGCGACCTTGGCGTCCGACGGCGCGAGGAAGACGATCTGGACGTCGCTCGCCTGCCAGCCCCTGGATTCGAGCGCGGCCAGGATCAACTGGTGACCGATCGAGCCGCGGCCGGTCGCGATCTTCTTGCCGCGCAAATCGTCAAAACTCTTGATCGCGGATTTCTCGGGCACCAGGATCGCGAGCCCTTCGCGCGACTGCCGGACGGCGGCGATCGCCTTCACCGGCACGCCTGCCGCGGCGGCAAAGGTGAAGGGCGCATCGCCGACAAGGCCGGTATCGATCGCGCCGGCGCTGAGCGCTTCCAACAGCGGCGCGGCTGCCGCGAACTCCTTCCACTCGATCTTGTAGGGCACATCCTTGAGCACGCCGGCGGCTTCCATCACCGCCTGCGAATTGCCCTTTTGATCGCCGACGCGCAGCGTGGTTTGCGCGGACGCGATGCTCGCGCCGCCGAGCGCGAGCAGAATAGCGAGAGCGAACCGGATCATTCGGCGGCAATCCCACGCGTCGCATCGCGCGCGGCGATCAGCTTGCGCGTCAGCGGAATCAGCTCGCGGCCATAGTCGATCGCATCGATCAGCGGATCGAAGCCGCGGATCAGGAAGTGGCTGACGCCGAGGTCGTAATAATCGGCGAACACCTCGGCGACCTGCTCGGGCGTGCCGACCAGCGCTGTGGTGTTGCTGTTGGCGCCGGTCAGCTTGGCGATCTCGGTCCACAGCCGCTTGTCGATGCGCGTGCCCTGGTCGGCAAGCGCAAGCAGCCGCTTCGCGCCCGCGGTGGCATGACCGTCGGCCGGCTTGCGGTAGCCGGTCTGATCCTGCAACTCGGTGGCGCGATCGAGGATCGCCTGCGCCTTGGCCCACGCCTTCTCCTCGGTATCGGCGAGGATCGGCCGCACCGAGAGGCTGAAGCGCGGCACCGGTCGGCCATGCCTGGCGGCCGCGGCACGCACACGCGCGGTGACGTCGCGCACCTGCGCATAAGATTCGCCCCACAGCGCAAACGTGTCGGCGTGCTTGCCCGCGACCTCGACCGCGGCATCCGATCCGCCGCCGATGAAAGTGTAGATGCCACCCTTCTGATGCGGCTTGACCTGCGAAAAGCCCCGCTCGACCTGGTAGTACTTGCCGCGATAATCGAACGGCTTCTCGCTGGTCCATTCCAGATGGACGATGTCGAGGAATTCGCTGGTGCGCGCGTAGCGCTCGTCCTTGTCGTCGAGCGTATTGCCGTCCTGGCGCAGTTCGGTGGCGTTGCCGCCGGTGATGACGTGCAGCGAGACGCGGTCGGGGTAGAACTGGTCGAGCGTGGCAAGCTGGCGCGCCAATAGCGTCGGCGCCGTGAAGCCCGGCCGCTGCGCGATCATCACTTTCAACTTCCTGGTGATGCCGAGCACGTGCTGGGCGACCTGCAGCGCATCCGGCGTCGTCGAGTGAAATGCGAGCAGCGCGCGGTCGAAGCCGGCAAGCTCATGCGCCTTGGCCACCGTCTCGATATAGGGCGGATCGAGCACAGGACCGGAGCGGACGATGGTCTCCGACGCATTGTTGTTGGTGATGAAGCCGATGAACTCGACGGACATAGGGAAGCTCCGATCTTGTTGGCTGTTGTTCAGATGCCTAGCGCCAGGCGTCCGGCGGCGATGCGGGTGGAGTCATCCTGCGGGGTGTGGACGCGGCCGCACAGCACATCGCGAAAATGCCGCTCCAGCGGATTGTGTCGCGACAGACCGTGATTGCTGGCAAGTGACAGCGCGTCCTCCACCACGGCGACGGCATTGTTGGTCACCGTCAGCTTGACGATATTGGACTCGGTCGCACTCAGCGGCAAGCCGGTGTCGAACTCGCCGGCAAAACTGTCGATCAGGCGGGCATTAACGACAAGCCGCGCCTCGATGCCGCCAAGGATTTCCTGGGCTCGCGGCAATGTTGCGAGCGGGGCGCCGAGATTGGCCGGAACACGTTCGCGGAGGAAATTGATCAGCCAGTCACGCGCGGCGTGAGCGACGCCATCATAGATCGCGGCCACGAAGATGGCATGGACGGTCGCCTGGGTGACATCAGGCGCGGTCCACTCCTCCGGCTTGCGCACGTCGACCTCGTAATCGAGCGGGAACACGACGTCCTCGAAGATCACGTCGTGACTGCCGCTGGCGCGCAGGCCGAGGTGGTTCCAGGTTTCTTCGATCCTCGTTCCGGGCAAGCCCGCGGGCACCAGGAACTGGCCGACGCGGGTTTCCGGCTCGTCGGTCTTGGCCCACACCAGATACCATTTCAGGATCGGCGCGCCGGTCGAATAGATCTTGCGGCCGCTCAGCCGCCAGCCGGTATCGGTGCGGCGCGCAATCGTCGCCGGCAATCCACCTCGCGCAGGCGATCCCAGTTCGGGTTCGACACGCAGCGCGTTGATCAACGCGACGCCTTCGACCGTCTCCTTGGCAAGCTTGCGCGACAGACGTGTGGGCCAGCGCGGGCTGCGCGCCATCACCAGATGGTTGATGTAATGCATCGACAGCACCAGCGCGGTCGACGGATCGGCCTTGCCTATGATGGTAAGGATGCGCGCAGCGTCGCGCGCACCCGCCCCTGCCCCGCCAAGCGCGGCCGGGACGGTCAGCGCGAGCAGACCCGCTTTCGCGAGGTCCGCGAAATTCTCGAACGGAAAGCTGGCATCGCGGTCGTGCGCCGCCGCCCGCTCGGCGATGCCCTCGGCAAGCTGCAAGGCGCGCGCGACATGGTCCGGCGCTTCGGACGGCAGCCGCTCTTTCGCCGCCGTCGTCACCATGTCGCGTCGAGCCCAAGCAGGCCGAGAATCTGCCGGCGCAGATCGGCGAGATAGGGATCACCGCGATGACGCGGATACGGCCGATCCACCCTGATGTCGGCCTTGACGCGCGCTGGGCGGTCGCTGAGCACGATGACGCGGTTGGCAAGGAACAGCGCCTCCTCCGCATCATGCGTGACGAGCAGCGTGGTGAAGCCCTTGCGCTGCCAGAGCGAGACGATCTCGGCCTGCA
Organism: Bradyrhizobium sp. 31Argb; assembly: GCF_043638955.1. Classification (NCBI taxonomy): domain Bacteria; kingdom Pseudomonadati; phylum Pseudomonadota; class Alphaproteobacteria; order Hyphomicrobiales; family Nitrobacteraceae; genus Bradyrhizobium; species Bradyrhizobium sp. 31Argb. The sequence goes on from NZ_JBEGDB010000031.1 coordinate 15,289, forward strand.
TGGTGATCCGCGTCAGCGAATCCAATTTGCCGAGCGGCTCGTCAAGGATGAGCACTTTCGGATCGTTAACCAGCGCACGCGCGAGCGCGACGCGCTGCGCCATGCCGCCGGAAAGCTGGTGCGGATAGGCTTTCCTGAAGGCGGAGAGACCGACCAGATCGATCGCCGCGTCGACACGCTGGCGCTGGCTTTTCAGGATGCCCTGCGCCTCCAGCCCGAGCGCGACATTGTCCCAGACCGAGCGCCAGGGAAACAGCGTCGGGTCCTGAAACACGACAACGCGCGACGGGTGCGGGCCTGCGATGCGGACCTCGTCTTCGCGCAGCACGCCGCTGCGCGGCTTCTCTAGTCCTGCGACCAGCCGGAGCAGCGTGGATTTGCCGCAGCCGGACGGGCCGAGCAGCGCGACGAATTCGCCGGGCTCGATCGCAAGGGTGACGTCATCCAAGACTGGAAGCTCGGCGCCGTCGATATCGAAGGCGTGATTGACGTGCTCGATATCGAGCGCGGCGCCGACCGCGGGAGTGGTGACGGCCTCAGCCAATGCAGCGGCTACCATTTGACGACGCCCTTCTGCCAGACCAGCAGCCGGTCTCGCGTCTTGAACAGTAGCGTGATCGCACCGGAGCAGAGGAGCGACATCACGATCAGCGCGGCATACATGTTGGCGTATGCCGCCCATCCCTGCGCCCACTGCAGATACCAGCCAAGGCCGGCCTTGACACCGATCATCTCGGCGACGACCAGCACGGCGAACGAAGCCCCGAGCCCCATGAAAAGGCCGACGAAGACATGCGGCAGCGCCGCGGGGATCGCCACTTTCAGCACCAGGAACGACGGCTTTGCTCCCAGCGTCCGCGCGACGTCGTAATAGGCGTTCGGCACGCTGGCAACGCCCGACCAGGTCAGGACCGTCACCGGGAAGCCGGTCGCAAGCGCGATCAGGAAGGTGCTCGCGCTCCAGCTCGAGGGGAAGGTGAAAAACGCAATCGGCAGCCAGGCGGTCGCGGGTAGCGGACCGATGAAGCGCAGCACCGGATGCTCCCAATAGCCGACCTTCTGCGACCAGCCGATCGATACGCCGGTCAGGAAGCCGATGGCGGCCCCGATGACATAGCCGCCAAGCTGCAGCTTCACGGACGCAATGACGCTGTCGAGCAACTTTGGCAGATCATCGGTATAGACTTCCAGGATCGACTGCGGCGGCGGGAAGAACGGCAGCGGCAGCCAGCCGAATTTTGCGGTGGCGATCTCCCACAACGTGAAGAATATCCCGAGCGCCAGCAGCCACGGCGCGCGCCGGCGCAGCGCCACCCCGGCGCCGCCGAGGAAATCGGCGCCAAGCGTGCCAAGCACCGCAAGCGCTGCGATCACGAACGCGCCGATCGCAAGCCCGTGCGTTCGCGACCAGTCACCAAGATCTTCCCAATAGAGGCAGGACGCACCGAACGCCAACCACACGACGCCGGCGGCAAGGCCGGCGCTATAGCCGCCGCTGCGGAGTCTTTCGAGCCAGGCCGGGCCGGCACCTGCTGCCGCCTGTCCGGCTGCGGCCGATGCGTCAGACACTGAATACGTCGACATAGATCCGTTCCGCGAATTTCGCCGTATCGGTGCTCTGCTTGAACACCGAGACGGTCTTCAGATCGTCGGCATAACCCTTCAGCTCGCGCTTCAGGACTTCGCCAACAGGGTGATGGTGATGGGTGTGATAGCGCACCATCGCCTCGAGATCGGCGAGCGAAGCTGCCTTCGGCGCATAGGGCTGGAACGACTTCGCGGCCTTCTCCGGATTCTGCGAGGTGAACATCGCGGCGTCGAGCAGCGCCTGGGTGATCGCGCGTGCGACATGCGGCTCGTTGCGCACGAGAGAGCCGCGGAGACCGACGATGCAGCAGGTCTTGTCGCGATACTCGCCGTCGAGATTGGAGGCGACTTCCTTGTACTGGCTGTCCTTGAGCCAGAGATAGGCAAGCGGATCGGAGGCCAGGAAGGCTTGCACCTCGCCCTTCTCGACCGCGACATTGAGGAGGTTGCCGGGATAGGCGCGCCAGTCGACGTCCTTGTTCGGATCAAAGCCCTGCTTGGCAAGCTGGATCGAGAAGAAGTTCTTGTCGGGGCCGGCAAGATCGCCGACAGCGACGATCTTGCCCTTGAGGTCGGCGAGCTTGTCGACGCCGGAGCCTACGCGGGTCAGCACGCGCATGCAGCCGCCATGAGTGCCGGCGGCGATCTTGACGTCAAAGCCCTGCTCCAGCGGCTTGAGCCAGCGCAAGGCCATGCCGAGCCCGGCATCGCTCTTGCCGGTGGCGATCGCCTCCAGCAACTGGTCGGTCGAGCCGCTGTAATTGACGAGCTCAATGTCGAGGTTCTGCTTCTGGAAGAAGCCGTAGTCGATCGCGACCGGCAGCGGCGCCAGGCACACCGCGCCCGCATTCCATGACAGCTTCAATTTGCGCGGCGCACCGGTCAGCGGCGGCACATCGGATGCCGTCTTGCAGATGGGAAACTCGGAGAAGTCGATCGCCGGTACCACACCACGCGCGGAAAACGCTTGCGCACCAAAGGCCCCGATCGGCGCGGCAAAAGCTGCGGCCGCACCGGCGCGCAACAGCGTCCGCCGATCCATCGCCAATCTATTCTTCTTCTCTGCAATCGACATCTTCACCCCTGCATTCGACGTGGCTCCGCCGTTCGCGCGAGCCACTCGGCGCGCACGCATTTCGTTCAGAGCTATTGCTGTAAAAAGGCGGATTTCTCCGGCGCCATTCGCACTCAAAGCAACGCACAAATGATGCGGTGCGATCGTGTCATCGTCAATGAAATGGAATTTCGAATGTTGCGCGGGCGAAAGGGATTATCTCCACGATCCCAGCGGCAGACGATGAAACGATTTCGTCGTGACACGATTGTCGACAGCCTGCGCGCTACCCCCCAATCGCATAGGGATTTAGCCGTCTTGCAACGGCGCGCGTAGCGCTTTCTCCGCGGAGGAAACCAACGAGACGTTTTTTGTCGCGCGCCTCGCTAATTCAGATTTCCGTTTCGTTGACTGCGAGAGCTCCGCTCATACACTCGATGGAAAGCCCACGCGTTCTCTACGCAATGGGCGAGCGAAATTAAAAAAGGAGACATGAGCAGACCCACTCGCCTTCGCTCTGTTACGCGCAAGCTATCGAGTCTGAACTAGCTGGGAGTGTCACCTCCCCTTGAAAAGGGGAGGTCGGTTTGCGCTGCAAGCGCAAACCGGGTGGGGATTCTCTCTCCACGAACGCCAGCGCCCGTGGCTGACCCCCACCCCGCCCTCCCCTTGCAGAGGGAGGGAGTCGACGGTCCCGAGCCAATAGAGGAGACGTGCGGTGCCCGGTCCTCTTCATCTCGCGTTCATCGTCGCCGGCCACCTGGCCTGCATGGCCTTGCTCGTGGGGCTTTCGCTTTGATGGCTTGTTCCCACGAGCGCTGATTGCCGCGCCCCGCGTTGCGGAGGATAGAGGGTCAGGCCTCACGCGAACCGGGCGCGCTTCATAGCAAAAAGGCCCCCGCTTCCGGAGGCCTTTTGCCTTAGACCGCGTCCTTGGCGGCCTTGACCGGGCGAGCCCGGACGACCTTGCGGGCCGGCTTGGCCTTGAACACCGTCTCTTCGCCGGTGAAGGGGTTGGTGCCCTTGCGCGCCTTGGTCGCGGGCTTCTTGATCACCACGAACTTCGCGAAGCCGGGGACGAGGAACACGCCGTTCTTCTTCAGCTCCTTATGACCGACATCCGTGAGGGTATCCATCACGTTCTTGACGTCGCGCTTGGAGAGTTCGGTGGTGGTCGCGATCTTCTCGATCAGTTGCGACTTCGACAATTGGGTAGCCATGGTTGCTCCATTGATTCTGGAAACGGCACGTTATGGCGGAAACTGGCTAAAAAAACAGGGTTTTCAGCATTCTTCACAGCTATATCGCCGCTGATACACCGGAATCCTGCGTTTTTCCCGGGTTTTTTCGCTGGTCGAGGCCCTCCGTCGCCTCAAACAGCCCTTTCAGCGGGCCATCCGACATCCCGCCGCCCCCTATTTTTCCGCTGCAGATTCGCACTCAGTGATTCGCGGTCCCTGCCGAAGCCTGCCTCATTGAGCCGCAGCCGATAGCGCCCGCCCGGTGTGGGGTCAGGAGAATGATCGTTCAGATTGCGCGGCAATTAAGAAAATGACCTGGGGTTCCCCTCCCCGCATAACATCGGCTAAAGACGGCCTGCGGCCCCCATGCCGTGCGCTGCCCGACGCTACTCCTGGAGACCTTGTATGGATTTCACCCGCCTCGAGATCAACCGCCGCACCGCGCTTCTGACGTCGGCCGCCATCGCCGCCAACGTCATCAACCCGATGCGGGCATTTGCGCAGGAGACCCCGCGCAAGGGCGGCGTATTCAACGTCCATTACGGCGCCGAGCAGCGCCAGCTCAATCCCAGCCTGCAGGCCTCGACCGGCGTCTACATCATCGGCGGCAAGATCCAGGAGAACCTGGTCGACCTCGACGCCGACGGCAAGCCGGTCGGCGTGCTCGCCGAGAGCTGGGAAGCCACCCCCGACGGCAAGACCGTCACCTTCAAACTGCGCAAGGGCATCACCTGGCACGACGGCAAGCCGTTCACCTCCGACGACGTCGCGTTCACCGCGATGAACATGTGGAAGAAGATCCTGAACTACGGCTCGACGCTGCAACTGTTCCTCACCGCCGTCGACACGCCCGATCCGCAGACCGCGATCTTCCGCTACGAGCGGCCGATGCCGCTCAATCTGCTGCTGCGCGCCCTGCCCGACCTCGGCTACGTCTCCGCCAAGCACCTCTACGAGAATGGCGACATCCGCCAGAATCCGACCAACCTGGCGCCGGTCGGCACCGGCCCGTTCAAGTTCGTCAAATATGAGCGCGGGCAATACATCATCGCCGACCGCAACCCGGACTACTGGCGGCCGAACGCGCCCTATCTCGACCGCATCGTCTGGAAGGTGATCACCGACCGCGCCGCCGCCGCGGCACAGATGGAAGCCGGCGAGCTGCACTACAGCCCGTTCTCCGGACTCACGATCTCGGACATGGCGCGGCTCGGCAAGGACAAGCGCTTCATCGTCTCCACCAAGGGCAACGAAGGCAACGCGCGCACCAATACGATCGAGTTCAACTTCCGCCGCAAGGAGCTTTCCGACATCCGCGTCCGCCGCGCCATCGCGCACGCGATCAACGTGCCGTTCTTCATCGAGAACTTCCTCGGCGATTTCGCCAAGCTCGGCACCGGCCCGATCCCCTCGACCTCCACCGACTTCTATCCCGGCCCGGATACGCCGCAATATCCCTACGACAAGGCCAAGGCGATCGCGCTGCTCAATGAGGCCGGCTTCAAGCCGGGCGCCGGAGGCACGCGCTTCTCGCTCCGGCTGCTGCCTGCGCCGTGGGGCGAGGACATCTCGCTGTGGTCGACCTTCGTCCAGCAGTCGCTGCAGGAAATCGGCATCCCCGTGGAGATCGTGCGCAATGACGGCGGCGGGTTCTTGAAGCAGGTCTATGACGACCACGCCTTCGACCTTGCCACCGGCTGGCACCAATACCGCAACGATCCCGCGGTCTCGACCACGGTCTGGTATCGTTCCGGCCAGCCCAAAGGCGCGCCCTGGACCAATCAATGGGACTGGGAAAACAAGACGGTCGACAAGACCATCGACGATGCGGCCACCGAGGTCGATCCGGTCAAGCGCAAGGCGCTCTATGCCGAGTTCGTCAAGGAAGTGAACACGGAACTGCCGGTCTGGATGCCGATCGAGCAGATCTTCGTCACCGTCATCACCGCAAAAGCCCGCAACCACTCCAACACGCCCCGCTGGGGCTCGTCGAGCTGGCACGATCTTTGGCTTTCCGCGTGATCCTTAATACGTCAAGATGAGAGCATGCGCATCTTGAGCCTTGCGGGGCGGCGGCTCGCCGCCTCGATCCCGACCCTATTCCTGATTTTGATCGGCGTGTTTCTGCTGCTGCAGATGGCGCCCGGCGACACCGTGGACGCGCTGATGGCGCAAATGGGCGGCGGTGACGCCGCGACCGCGCGCGAGCTGCGACAGTTCTACGGGCTTGACCTGTCAGTGCCGATGCAGCTCGCCAACTATCTCTGGCGGCTGGTGCGGCTCGATCTCGGATTCTCGTCGATCTACGGCAAGCCGGTCGCCTCCGTAATCCTGGAGCGGCTGCCGCCGACGATCCTGTTGATGACGGCGTCGCTGTCGTTCGCGTTCTTCTTCGGCCTCGTGTTCGGCGTGATCGCTGCGCGCGGCGTCAACCGCTGGCCGGATACGCTGATCTCGACGCTCGGATTGATCTTCTATGCGACGCCCTCCTTCTGGTTCGGCCTGATGGCGATCGTGGTATTCTCGGTCTATCTGCAATGGCTGCCGTCGGGCGGTTTCGAGGATATCGGCACCATCCAGACCGGCATCTGGCGCGTGCTCGATATCGCAAGACACCTCGTGCTGCCGACCTTCACCCTCGGGCTGATCTTCCTCGCCATTTACTTGCGCATCATGCGCGCCTCGATGCTGGAGGTGCTTAACCTCGATTTCGTCCGCACCGCCCGCGCCAAGGGCCTGGACGAGACCCATGTTGTGACGCGGCATGTGCTGCGCAATGCGCTGCTGCCGATGGTGACGCTGATCGGGCTACAGGCCGGAACCATGCTCGGCGGCTCAGTGGTGGTCGAAAGCGTGTTCTCGCTGCCTGGGCTTGGGCGGTTGGCTTACGAGTCCGTGGTGCAGCGCGACCTCAACACGCTGCTCGGCATCGTCTTTGTCTCGGCCCTGCTCGTGATCGTCGTCAACTTCGTGACCGACCTCCTCTATGCGCGGCTTGATCCGCGGATTTCGGCGGATAGCTGACATGGACGCGCTGAAACGCTATTTCCGCAGCCCTGCCGCGGTGATCGGCCTGATCCTGCTGCTCGTCGTGATCGTGATGGCGATCAGCGCCGGATTCCTCTATCCGCGCGATCCGCTGTCGCTCGCGGGGCGCCCGCTGATCTGGCCGTTCTCCAATCCACGTTTCCTGCTGGGCACCGACAATTCCGGGCGCGATATCGCCGCGCAGATCTTCTACGGCGCGCGGATATCGCTTCTGATCGGCGGCGTCGCGACCGCGATCGCGATCCTGATCGGGATCCTGGTCGGCGCCTTTGCCGGCTACTATGGCGGCTGGGTCGACAATGTCCTGATGCGGATCACGGAGGCATTCCAGACCCTGCCGAATTTCGTGCTGCTGCTGGTGCTGGTCGCGGTGTTCGGCTCGACACTGACGACCGTTACCATCGCGGTCGGCGTCGTATCCTGGCCGGCGCCAGCGCGATTGACCCGCGCCGAGTTCCTCTCATTGCGCAACCGCGAATTCGTGCAGGCCGGCAAGACGCTGGGCATGCGCGACAACAAGATCATGCTCGGCGAGATCCTGCCCAACGCCCTGCCCCCGGTCATCGTCTATGCCAGCGTGGTGATGGCGGTCGCGATTCTCCTGGAGAGCGCACTCGCCTTCCTGCGGCTGTCCGATCCCAATGTTGCCTCCTGGGGCAATTTGATCGGGCTCGGCCGCGACGTATTGCGCGTGCAGTGGTACGTCTCGGCGATCCCCGGCATCGCCATTCTCATCACCGTGCTCGCGGTATCGCTGGTCGGCCAGGGGCTCAACGACGCACTCAATCCGAGGCTGAAGAGCCGATGAGCGAGACCATCCTTTCGCTCGAGACGTTAAGCGTGCGCCTGCCCGAGGGCGCCGACCGGCCCCATGCGCTGTCGAGCGTTTCTCTGTCGATCGCCTCGAACGAGATCCTCTGCGTGGTCGGCGAATCCGGCTCCGGAAAGTCGATGATGGCGAACGCCATTATGCGGCTGTTGCCGAACGAGGTTAAAATCGAGAATGGCCGGATGCTGTTCGAGAGCCGCGATCTCTGCGCCGCGGATACGGCCGAGATGCGCGAGGTGCGCGGCGCGGGCATCGCCATGATCTTCCAGGAGCCGATGACCGCGCTCAATCCGCTGCGCACCATCGGCGACCAGATCGGCGAGATGTTCTCGATCCACACGGAACTATCGAAAGCGGAGATCAACGCGCGCGTGCTGGCGCTGCTCGGCGACGTCCGCATTCCCGATCCCAAACTGGCCGCAAAGGCCGATCCGCATGAGCTCTCCGGCGGCCAGCGCCAACGCGCCATGATCGCGATGGCGCTCGCGCTCGATCCAAAACTCCTGATCGCGGACGAGCCGACCACCGCACTCGACGTCACCACGCAGGCGCAGATATTGAAGCTGATCCGCGACCTGCAGCAGCGCAAGAAGACGGCGGTGCTGTTCATCACCCACGATTTCGGCGTCGTCGCCGAGATCGCCGATCGCGTCGTGGTGATGCAGCATGGCAGGATCGTCGAGCAAGGCACGGCTCACCAGGTGCTGAGCCACCCGGCGCACCCCTACACCAGGCAGCTCATCGCCGCCGTACCGCCGCTGAAAGCACCGCCGCCACGGGTGCTGTCGAGCGAGAACATCCTGACGATTGCCAACGTCTCAAAGACCTATCGCACTGGCGGCTTCCTCGGACGTGGCGCGCGCGTCACGGCCGCGGTCAAGGAGACCTCTCTCGATCTGCCCAAGGGCGCAACGCTTGGCATCGTCGGCGAATCCGGCTCGGGCAAGTCGACCTTGGCGCGCTGCATCGTACGCCTGATCGATCCCGACTCCGGATCGATCGTGCTCAATGGCAAGGACTGGGCAAAACTGTCGCGCGAGGAAGTCCGCCGCCAGACCCGGCATATCCAGATGGTGTTCCAGGATCCGTTTGCCTCGCTCAACCCGCGCCGCAAGGCCGCCGAGCTGGTGGCGCAAGGCCCCATCGTCCACGGCACGCCGCGCGCGACGGCGATTGCCGAAGCCAGGAAACTGTTCGAGCTTGTCGGGCTTGATCCATCCGCCGGCGACCGCTACCCGCACGAATTCTCCGGCGGCCAACGCCAGCGCATCGGGCTGGCGCGGGCACTGGCGCTAAAGCCCGACGTGCTGGTCGCGGACGAGCCGGTCTCCGCGCTCGACGTCTCCGTGCAGGCGCAGGTGCTGAGGCTGCTGGCCGATCTGCGCCAGCAGCTCGGCCTCTCCATCATCTTCATCACTCACGATCTGCGCGTCGCCGCGCAGATCTGCGATCTCGTCGCCGTCATGAAGGACGGCGCGGTCGTCGAACAGGGATTGGCCGCCGAAGTGTTCGGCAACCCGAAGCATCCCTACACAAAGGCGCTGCTGGATTCGATTCCCGGCGGCGAGTTCGCGCGCGAGCACGAAACAGCGAGTATGCTCTAGGCGGCGCGCCGTTCGATAGTCTGAGCCATGCGCTTTGCGGTATCGTCCGCGGCCTTGAGCGACATGTCGGCCATCCGCCGGCCACATCCCACAGCATTCTCCACGGTTTCTCGCACAAAGTCACTTTGGACGGCGACAACATCCTGAGGAGTTCGGCAGCGCCACAATTCGTTCATGCGGTTCATACTACACTCCATTTGGTGCCGGACGAACGCCAGGTACTCTTGCGACATCCCACTCACCCCTTTGGCAATTGCGGTGGTGGACTGAAGGACGCTGGCGGCGCTGTGAGCCGACCTTTCGGCGGCGCGTTGCGCTTCCTCCGATAGTCCTAGTACACCACCAAGTTGATCGGTGGAGCGACCCATGAGCGCCGTCGTCATGTCCAGGCCGAACCGCAGGGCGCTCTGTACCGTCTCGGCGTTTTGCCGCAGCAGATCGGCGCTGGCCCGAGCCATCTCTTGACTGGCCTCAGCCGTGGTTTCTCCGATCCGTCTGGTCTGCTCAGCAGTTCTCTCGCTTACGCGCCGAACTGCATCTTCGGCGGCTTGAGTAGACTTATCCTCTTGGCGTGGATTTGCCATCTTTGTTGCCTCCTCGTTATTGATTGTAGTTGAATGATTGTAGTCGGGATTCCTGTGCAACTGGCTCGCTGAATAGAGGTGGAATCCTTCGCAACCAAACGCGGTGACTCTAGAACCGTTCCGGTATTTCTTCAGCTTTCGAGATGCTCAGGCGCTGACTCCAAACTCTGATTTTCCGGCCCGGAACCCGGGGCAGCCAGTCGCACATCAAGCCGGGCGATTGCGGTCTGTTAGGCCGAGGTTTGGAACAGCTTGCGGCGAGCTGCTTGTGTCTTCGAGTGAACCCTGCGGGACATTGAACCACATCCGAGTTAAGTCAGGAATGCTCTCTTAACGGATACCGCTCTCGGCACGGCTTGGTATCTTGGCGAATGCTCTTACTGAACTGATCTCCAATTGCCCCAGCGCTTCATGCTCTAGATCTCGCGGGCATCCCTACGGCGGTAGACCAGCAGCATCAACGACGCGAGCTTTCGCAGCAGTCCATGCGCAGCAATCGGCTGCGGCTCGGTGAATGGCAGCGCCAATTCCTTCACCGGCACGCCGCGAACCGCCTTTGCAAACTCGGCGCCGATTGCGATCGTCAGCGCCACCGCGCGGCCGTTGCAACCGGTCCAGCCATAGGCGTCGGGACCGAGCTGATGGAAGCGTGGCAGGAAATCGGTGGTCATGCCGACATAGCCGTTCCAGACGTGGTCGAAGGAGACTTCGCCGATCTGCGGCCACAGACGTTGCAACCGTTCGGTCACCCTCGCCTTCAACCGCGCGGCCTTGTCGCCCGGGCCGATCACGGCGCCACCGGTGACGAGCCGGTTGCGCGCGTCGTAGCGCGCGAAATAGAGCTCGCCATGGGTATCCGACATCGCCTGCCGTCCTGGGATGATGGACTTGCGGACATTGTCCGACAATGGCTGCGTCGCCATCTGCCAGGACAGCACCGGCATCACCTCGGTCGCGATCTCCGGGACCAGTGATTTCACGATCTCGCCGCTATAGGCATTGGTGGCGACGACCAGCGCGCGGCCTGAGATCTCGCCTTTGGCGGTCTTCACCACCCAGCGGTTATTCTGCCGTTCAAAACTCTCCACGGGCGAGCGCGCATAAATGCGGCCGCCGAGATCGAGGACTGCGCGTGCGAGCCCCCGCGCCAGCGCCAGCGGATTGATGTGGCCGCCACTCCTGTTCCAGAAACCGCCGTACCACGCATCCGAGCCCAGCATGTCGCGGACCTGATCGCGCGTGAGCAACTCGACGGGCGCGCCGAATTTCGACCACTGCCGCACCCGCCGCTCCGCGATCTTGATGCGGCCGGGCGAATGCACTGGCTGCACCCAACCGGCCTGCTCCTGCTCGGCCTGGATATTGTATCGCCCGGCGACGTCGAACAGCGTTGAAGCGCTGTCGCGCAAGAGGCTGACGAAGCGCTCGCCGGCTGCGCGATGCTTGGCGACGATGTCCTCCGGATCGGGCCTCGACAAGGTCGGGATCACCTGGCCGTTGTTGCGCCCCGAGGCGCCCCAGCCCGGCTCCATCGCCTCGACAATCGCCACGTCGACGCCGGCCTCGCGCAGATGCAGCGCGGTCGACAGCCCCGTGAAACCGCTGCCGATCACGACCACGTCGGCCTGGGTGCCGGTCAATTCGGGCAGATCAGGTCCAGCGGGCGTCACCGCTGCCCATAGGGAATCGGGCCAGCGGACATCTAGTCTTTCCATCATCAATCTCTTCACGATCATTCCTCGGCGGCGCCGCATCCATCGGAACGTCGGCTTGCGGCCGCCGGATCGATCTGTTTAGTGTAGTACGCCACCTATCCATGCCGGGGAAACAACAGAGTGTCACTCAAGAACGTCATCGGAATCGATCACGCCGTGATCATGGTGAAGGATCTCGACCGGGCTGCCGACAACTGGAAGCATCTCGGCTTCACCGTTTCGCCGCGCGGCACCCATAGCGCGCATATGGGGTCCGGCAATTACACCATCATGCTCGACCCCGACTACGTCGAACTGCTCGGCGTGCTCACCCCGACCGAGCACAACGCGCCGGCGCGGGCATTCCTGGAGAAGCGCGGCGAAGGCATCGAGCGCATTGCATTCACCGCGGTCGATTCGGCTGAAGGCGCCGAGGAGATTCGCGCGCGTGGTTACACGCCGATCGGCCCGACCGATTTCGAGCGGCCGGTGACGATGCCTGATGGCACGGTCTCAGCAGCCAAATTCCGCACCTTCCAATGGCCGACCGCGGAGGCGCCGGGCGGCGTGCGCATCTTCGCCTGCCAGCACAAGACCCGCGAGACGGTGTGGATTCCCGAATTAATGACGCATGCCAATGGTGCAAGGCGCCTGAGGCAGGTGCTGATCGTGACACCCGAGCCCGCCAAGGATGCTGCGCATCTGTCCAAAATGATTGATGTCGCAGTGAGGAACGAAGCCGACGGCGCCGTCACTGTCCCCTCGGGCTCTGACCGCGCCGACTTCCTGTTCGTGACCACGGATCAACTCGGCAAGCGCTATCCCGGCGTTTCGCTGGCCGCCCTGCCCGAGCGCGGCGGCGCGGGCCTTGTGATCGCGGCCGATCTTGCCGCCGCGGAAAAGGCGCTGGGCTCGATCGGCGTGCACAGTGCGGGCGCGATCTGCGTACCGCCGGCAGCAAGCAACGGGACGCTGCTTGCCTTCGTCAAGGCATAACTCACCACCAGCTCGCGCGACAATTGTAGTGTATTGTCGCGCACATTAGGGCTAGGCAGAGCCCGCGCAGACGCTAGTATCTCTCCCAAACAAAAAACGACCAGGGAGAGATACATGACGGATCACCAGATCTCGCGCCGGCAGCTTTTGGCCGGCACGGCTGCGGCCGGCGCGCTCAGCCTCACCGGATTTCCGGCGCGCGCCGACATCGACTGGAAGAAATATAACGGCACCAAGCTCGAGGTGATCCTCGCCAAGGGACCGCGCGGCGACAATCTGCAAAAATACATCAAGGAATTCACCGCGCTCACCGGCATCCAGGTCGAGTCCGAGCAGATCCCAGAGCAGCAGCAGCGCCAGAAATGCGTCATCGAGCTCGCCTCGGGCAAGCCGAGCTTCGACGTCGTCCATCTGAGCTATCATGTGCAGAAGCGGCAGTTCGAGAAGGGCGGCTGGCTCGCCGATATCTCCGGCTACCTGAAGGACCCGAATTTCACGCCGCCTGACCTGGTCGAGAGCGACTTCTCCGCCGCCGGACAGCAATACGCCAAGAACGACAAGGGCCAGATGCTGTCGCTGCCGTGGTCGGTCGACTACTTCATCCTCTATTACAACAAGGAGCTATTCCAGAAGAAAGGCGTCGAGGTGCCGAAGACGCTGGACGAGATGGTGGTCGCCGCCGAGAAGCTCACCGACCCCAAGGAAGGCACTTTTGGTTTTGTCGGGCGCGGCCTGCGCAACGCCAACATGGCGATGTGGACCAACTTCTACCTGAACTATGGCGGCGAATTCCTGGATAGCAAGGGCAACATCCTGACCGACGGCCCCGAGGCGATCGAAGCGACCAAGCTGTACCAGCGGCTGTTGACCAAATCGGCGCCGCCCGGCGTCGCCGGCTTCAACTGGATGGAGTCGATGGCATCATTCACGCAAGGCAGATCGGCGATGTGGATCGACGCCGACGGCTGGGCGCCGCCGCTGGAAGATCCAACCGCCTCGCGCGTCGTCGGCAAGGTCGGCTACACCCTCGTGCCGGCCGGACCGAAGGGCGCGTTTTCCTCGACCTATGGCGACGGCATCGGCATCGCCGCGGCAAGCAAGAACAAGGAAGCCGCTTACCTCCTCTGCCAATGGGTCGTTTCCAGGACGCAAGCCGCACGATTGCTGCAGGCCGGCGGGGGCGTGCCGTTCCGCAATTCGATCGTGAACGACCCGGAAGTCGCCAAGGGCGTGAAGACGCAGGAATGGCTGAAGTCCGTCGTCGACTCCGCCAAGATCAGCAAGCTCGGACTGCCCGTCATCATCCCTGTCGCCGAGTTCCGCGACATCGTCGGCGCCGCGCTGACCGCAACGCTCTCGGGCGCCGATCCCGCGACCGAACTGAAGAAAGCACACGAGCAATTCCGGCCCATCCTGGAACGCAGCGAAAAAGCGTGAGCACGATAACGGAAACTAGCCCGGCCGCGGCGGAAACCTCCGCCGCGCCGGAGCAGCAATGGCATCGCCCCACCTACTGGCCTTTCGTGCTGCCGGCGCTGATCGTCGTGCTGGCCGTGATTGTGTTCCCCTGGCTGTTCACGATCTGGATGAGCTTCAACGAGTGGAAAGTCGGTTCGCCCACGACCTTCGTCGGCTTTGCCAACTATCTGCGATTGCCGAACGATCCGCGTTTCGTCGAGGCGGTCGGACACACCATCTTCTACACCGCGCTGTCAGTGATATTGCCGCTGATCTTCGGCACGCTCGCAGCAGTCGTCTTTCACCAGCGCTTTGCCGGACGCGGCTTCCTGCGCGGCGTCTTCATCATGCCGATGATGGCCACGCCCGTGGCGATCGCGCTGGTCTGGACCATGATGTTCCACCCGCAGCTCGGCGTACTCAACTACCTCTTGTCGCTGGTCGGCCTGCCGCCGCAGCTCTGGGTGTTCAATCCCGCGACCGTCATTCCATCGCTGGTGCTGGTCGAGACCTGGCAATGGACGCCGCTGGTCATGCTGATCGTGCTCGGCGGCCTCGCCGCGATTCCGACCGAACCCTACGAGAGCGCGGAGATCGACGGCGCCGGCTTCTGGCAGATGTTCCGCTACATCACGCTGCCGTTGATCATGCCGTTCCTGTTCATCGCCGGCATGATCCGCATGATCGATGCGGTGAAGAGTTTCGACATCATCTTCGCGATCACGCAAGGCGGGCCCGGCTCGGCGTCGGAGACCATCAACCTCTATCTCTACAGCGTCGCCTTCGTCTATTACGACCTCGGCTACGGCTCGGCGATTGCGGTCGTGTTCTTCCTGCTGATCGTCCTGCTCGCCGCGGTGCTGCTCTACTTGCGCAAGCGGATGCTGTGGACCGAGATCGGAGGCGGCGCATGAGCCCGCGTCAACTGCTGGGCCGGATCGGCCTCTGGTTCTCGGTGTTCATCATCGTGTCGCCGGCGATCCTGTTCTTCCTCTGGATGATCTCGCTGTCGCTGAAGTACGAGATCGACAATGCCGCCTATCCGCCGGTTTTCATCCCCGAGCAGTTCGCCTGGAAGAACTATACCGACGTGCTGGCCTCCAACCGCTTCCTGACCTATTTCGTCAACAGCCTCGTCGTCACCGGCAGCGCGACATTGCTCGCGATGCTGGTCGGCGTGCCGGCCGGCTACGGCATCGCGCGGATGGCGGCGCATAAATCCGCGATCGTGATCCTGATCGCGCGAATCACGCCGGGGTTGTCGTATCTGATTCCGCTGTTCCTGCTGTTCCAATGGCTGGGGCTGCTCGGCACGCTGGTGCCGCAGATCATCATCCATCTCGTGGTCACCGTGCCGATCGTGATCTGGATCATGATCGGCTATTTCGAAACCACGCCGCTGGAATTGGAGGAAGCCGCACGGATCGATGGCGCCACGCGGTGGCAGGTGTTCCGTCACGTCGCGCTGCCGATCGCACGTCCGGGACTCGCGGTCGCCTTCATCCTCGCGGTGATCTTCTCCTGGAACAACTTCGTGTTCGGCATCGTGCTGGCGGGACGCGAGACGCGGACGTTACCTGTCGCCGTCTACAACATGATCTCGTTCGACCAGTTGAGCTGGGGGCCGCTGGCTGCGGCGGCGTTGCTCGTGACCTTCCCGGTGCTGCTGCTCACGGTGTTCGCCCAGCGCCAGATCGTCGCCGGACTCACCGCAGGTGCAGTCAAGGGCGGGTAGCGTCTTTCCACGTCATTGCGAGCGAAGCGAAGCAATCCATAGAGCCACTTGCGGAGACATGGATTGCTTCGTCGCTTGCGCTCCTCGCAATGACGGCTGAGAGCTCACTCCGCCGATGCCGCGATCGGCATCTCCAGGTGTGGCTCGTACCCTCATGCAATGTCCCTAAGCTAATGTCTTCGAAGTCTCCAACGCCTCCAGTACAGCGGCTGAGCTGGCGACCCAGCCGAAGATGCCGCCCTGGGCCTTGATCATCTTCAGACCCATCTCGTGAAATTCGGGAAAGTACGATGCGCAGCCGTCGGAAATGACAACGCAGCGATAGCCGCGGTCATTGGCCTCGCGCACGGTCGTGTTGACGCAGACTTCCGTGGTGACGCCGCACACCAGAAGATTCTCGATGCCGTATTTCTGCAGCACATCGTCCATCTCGGTGGCGTAGAACGCGCCCTTGCCGGGCTTATCGATCACGATCTCGCTGTCGAGCGGATAGAGCTCGGGGATGATGTCGTGGCCGGCCTCGCCGCGGATGAGGATGCGGCCCATCGGACCGGGATCGCCGATACGCAATGATGGCGCGCCGCGTTCGACCTTGGCGGGCGGCGCGTCGGAAAGATCGGGCAGATGTCCTTCGCGGGTATGGATGACCAGCATGCCGGTGCCGCGCGCCGCCGACAGCACCGCGCCGATCGGCTTCACGGCGCGCGCAAGCTGGCTGACGTCATTGCCGAGCGTTTCGCCGAAGCCGCCGGGCTCCATGAAATCGCGCTGCATGTCGATGATGACGAGCGCGGTCTCGGTCCAGTCGAGCTCGATCGGCTCCGGCTCTGCGACGATCTTCCCCACCGGATCGCTTGAGTTCGCCATGACGTGCTCACCCCAAACAAGAGAATTCTTGATCAGGGGTTAAGCAAACGCCGTGCCATTGTGTACAATTCGAGATCGTGCGCTGCCGGACGCTCTCATCTGAAGAGATGGACGAGCCCGATGCTGATGGCGAGCAGCACCAATAGCGAGAGCGTGACCGCGGCTGTCACGCGTCCTCCCACGGTGGCGATGACGCGGATATCAACGCCAAGCCCAAGGGCCGCCATCGACAGCACGGTGAGCAAAACCGCCGTCTTCGTCACCAGGGGGACCACCGCATCCGGAACGAGATCGAACGATCGCAGCGCGGCAAGGACCAGAAAGCCGATGATGAACCAGGGCACCAATTTGAACGGACTGATCGCCGCCGCCTTCTCGTGCTTGCGGCGGCTGGCGACGAACAAAGAGAGGCCGATCACGATCGGTCCCAGCATCAGCACGCGCACCAGTTTCACGAGCGTCCCGATCTGCGTGCTGACGATGCCGGCAGGCACGGTCGCCGCAAGCACCTGGGGAACGGCATAGACCGTAAGTCCGGCCAGGATGCCGTATTGCGTCGCCGTCAATCCCAGGAGCGGGATCAGCAAGGGCAATCCCAGCACCATCAGCACGCCGAGAATGGCGGTAAATGAGATCGACGAGGCGATGTCGTCGCTGTGGGCGTCGATCACGGGGGCAACCGCCGTGATGGCCGAATTCCCGCAGATGGAATTACCGCAGGCGATCAGGATCGACAGCTTGGGCGGCAGGCCGAGCATGCGGCTGACCCCAAAACTAAGCGCCAGCATGATCGCAACCGTCCCCGCGATCGCACCGATCAGCGCCAGGCCGGACGCCGCAATCGCGGCGAAGCTGATCGAGGCCCCCAGCAGCACGACCGCGACTTCGAGCAGTTGCTTGGCGCTGAAGGCGATCCCGGAGCGCCATCGCTCGGATGGATTCCAGGCGGTACGGATCGCCATCCCCAGGAGGATCGCGATCACCAGGGCTTCGACATAGGGATGGTCGAAGGCCCGTTCCTCCAGATGCTGGACGCCGACCGCGACGAGCGTGATCGCGCCGCACAGCAGGATGCCAGGAAAAAGGCTAAAGGTGCGGGCGATAGCACTCGGGCGCCGCGCTGTTTCCTTGATGCTATTGGTATTGTCCGCCACAGTGGCACTCCCTATCGGGAATAATTTATGCGCCTACCGTGATGTTTTGGCTAATATATTCTCCGATTTCCCCAGTAACGAGAAGTTATGTTCTGGAGCCTGAGGCGCACGTCCGATTTAAGCGGGCCAATGGCCCGGAAGCCAGCCGATTTCGGCTGGAACCCTATCCATAATGAGAGTGCAGGATGGAACGTCAGAGGGCTGCGAACAGGCCCTGCGCCCAGGCAACGGCGCGGTCGAAATTGAAGACGCCAGCCTCAAAATAGGCGGCGCGGGCGATCACGATGCCAGCGACGAGCAGCCAGAACGCGCCGGTGCCGGCGCGCAGCAGCCACGAGGACGCACGCCCAGGGGCGCGAACGCTCTCGGCCGTCATCGGCTCGCCAAACGCATCAAATCCGGGATTGCTCATGGCCGCTTCCATTGAAACCGTCCCTAAATGTCGTCAATTGCGGCCAGGAAGCAATGGTAGCGAAATGTCTTTTGCGGCAGCGACTTGGAAGCACGTTCCCCGGTGCCCCCACGGGGAAGAATTTTTATCCCCGCCCCTCCAAATCGCCGGAAATAGCCCCCGATACTATCGAGTTAGCGCCGGCGCCGCCGGCCTCTGGGCTCCTTAGACTGTGCCGATGACACCCTCGACCAGATAGTCCGTCGTCTCCAATGAGGGATCATAGAGGCTGGTGTCCTTGGAGGTGATGACCTTGCCGGTATTGCTCTTCACTCCAGCGATGAAGATCGGCTTGCCCGCCTTCAACTCGGCGATCGCGGCGGTGGCGGCATTGCGGCCGGCTTCGCTGCAGCCGGCGCCGAACGGCGAGCTCACCACCATGTCCTTGTCGTAGCCGCCGATCACCATGTTTGGCAGCTTCTCACCCTTGGCGATCATGCCGGCAAACCCCTTGTAGACCGTCTCCCACTTCAGCTCCGCGCCTGTGATGAAGCCCTTGGGCGCGAGAT
Source organism: Bradyrhizobium sp. 31Argb (assembly GCF_043638955.1). Taxonomy (NCBI): domain Bacteria; kingdom Pseudomonadati; phylum Pseudomonadota; class Alphaproteobacteria; order Hyphomicrobiales; family Nitrobacteraceae; genus Bradyrhizobium; species Bradyrhizobium sp. 31Argb. The sequence goes on from NZ_JBEGDB010000031.1 coordinate 34,100, forward strand.
CCGCCTGGTTGGCGTTGTGGCCGCAGCTCTTCACGCCGCGCTTCTCGGCGGTCTCGATCACGACCTTCGGGCTGTCGATGTGACAGGCGATGATATCGCAGCCGGCATCGACCAGCGCGTTCGCGGCTTCCGCCTCGCGCACCGGCAGGGCCCAATCGCCGGTGATGATGAGCTGCACCGTGACATCAGGATTGACCTTGCGCGCGCCGAGCATGAACGAATTGACGTTGCGCAACACCAGCGGGATCGGCTTAGCAGCGATATAGCCGATCTTGTTCGCTTTGGTGGATAGGCCCGCGGCAATGCCGTTCACATAATGGCCCTGGTCGAGATAGCAGAAATAGCCGCCCGCGTTGGCCGGATGCTTGTCGGCCTGCCAGAGCGAGGTCGGATGGCGGAATTCGACCTTGGGATATTTCTTCGCCGCATCGACCATGAACGGGTTGAAGTAGCCAAAGGAGGTCGGAAACAGCAGCGTCGCACCGTCGATGTTGATCATCGACTCCATGGTTTTTGCAACCGCCACGGTCTCCGGCACGTTCTCTTCTTCGACGACCTTCACGCCCGGCACATCCTTGAGCGCCTTGGCGGCGACGGCATGGGCCTGGTTCCAGCCATAGTCCTGGCGAGAGCCGATATAGATGATGCCCACCGTGAGATCGGCGGCGTGCGCCGGCTGGCCGAGGGCGGAAAGAACGAAGGGACTTGCGGCGGCTCCAGCGAGAAAGGTTCGGCGGGAAAGCGGAGGCGTGGTCATTGATACTCTCCTTGATCGCCGAACCTTTGGCGCGGCTTGGGTGACACTGGTGATGAAATCCTGTCCCCGGTCATTTCGCGGCCCGTGTCTTCCGCCGCGGCAGCCGCGCGATCTTTGATCCGTTGCCGGTGTCCGTCGTCTCCGTGTAGCGGGACAGCACCGCGCCGAGATCGAATTGCGCCTCGCGATCCTGATCGAGCAGCGCCCGGTGCTCGACCGCACCGAGGTGATGGTCCATCAGCTCGATCGCGGCCTCGGCATTGCGGCTGCGCAGCGCGGCCACAATCTCGCGGTGTTCGTTGACGGCGCAGTCTGCGGAATGCGGCCGGCCGTAAAGCGCCAGGATCAGCGAGCAGCGCGACACCACTTCGCCGAGATAGCGGCGGAGCAGATTGTTGCCCGCGAGCTCGCCCAGCTTGACATGGAATTCGCCGGCGAGACGGATGGAGACTCTCGCTTCGCCAGCCTTGCGCGCAGCTTCTTCCTTGCGAACATGCCCCTCGAGCTCGGCGCCGAATTCCGGTCGCCAGCGCGCGATCACCAGCCGCACCACCTCGCGCTCGAGCGTGCGGCGGACCTCGAAGACTTCCCTCGCCTCTTCCAGCGTCGGTTTGGCAGTGGTGGCGGTGCGGCGCGGTGGCGCATCGACCAGGCCTTCCGCTTGAAGCTGTGCCAAAGCCGCGCGCACCAGCGTGCGGCTCATGTGAAACTGGGCGCCGAGTTCATCCTCCGGCAGCTTCGTGCCCGGCGGCAGCGCCTGCTCGATGATCGCCTGGCGCAGCGCCTGGCAGGCAACATCAACCCGGGTCGATTTCTTGCTCATCCGAAATCCGCATGCGCCGTCGGACGAGAATGCGTCCGCGATTGCGCATACGATAGGTCGGGATTTCGTACACAGGATGAGGCAATTTTGGTCGGTGCGCTCGAATAAATGGCAGCACAACGCTTAAAGTTTGCGCTTCGAATGCACGGCGAAACCGGGAATAACTAACACCGGATGTCTCCTGGAGCGCAACTCTCTGTATACAGGATTTTGCCTTCTCGGATCGCTGCGGAGGGAATGCCATGAACGAAACGATCGTCAAACTGCGATTGAACCAGCAACAGCTTGAACTGATGGACCGCACCATCGCGCAGGGTGTGGCCCCCGATCGTGCGGCGTTGGTCCGTCTCGCATTGCGCGAATACGCCGCCAGCCGGAAGGCCGAGACCGCAGGAAGCTCGCGATGACCACGCGCAAGATCACATCGGAATGGATCCTCGAGCCGGGGACCGGCAAGGCAATCGAATTGTTGAAGGGACAGGTCCTGCGCATCGAGCAGGTCGAAGGCGGCCAGTGCGCCGACTTCAACTGCTTCAACCTGCATGACTACAAGGAGTTCATGCATTGCGGCCGCACCCGCACCGTGCACGGCTTCCATCCGACCAAAGGCACCTTCATGTGGTCGGCGCCGCCGCGCGGGCGAGCGATGCTCTACATTCTGGAAGATACCGTCGGCCGCAACGACGTGCTGTTCCCGCGCTGCAGCGCCTATGTCTATGAGGCCGCCTACGGCTTTTCCATGCACACCAATTGCCACGACATCCAGGCGGAGGCGCAGCGCGAATACGGGCTGACGCCTGACGACGTCCACGATTCCTTCAACCTGTTCATGTGCACCGGCGTCGACGCCGACGGCCACGCCTACATGACCCGCCAGACCACCAAGGCCGGCGACCATGTCGACCTGCTGGCGCTGATGGACGTGCTGGCGATCCCCAATGTCTGCGGCGCCGACGTGATGAAGACCAGCAACTTTGCGCTGAAGCCGCTGAAGCTCACGGTGTTCGAGGCGACAGAGGCGGATCTCGCCAGCGTGCCGACGACGCCGGTGCTTGCCAGCCAGCGGACGCCGAAGGATTTCAAGAACCCGGTCATCAAGAGCGATCGCGGCTTGCGGCGGGACCCTGACTACAGGCCGGAGTTTCCAAACACGCCGATCGTGCTTACCGAACTGCCTGTTGCGCTGACGGCGGAGGAAGTCACGATGCTCAACGCGGTCAAGCTTACCGACATCTACGGTGACGACGATGCGGCGGCGCTGCGCGACATCCTGTTCTCCTGGTGGGAGGAGCGCTTTCTGCAAGCCCATGCCGGCGCACCGGCGATCGAGGCCTGAGCGATGGACGCGATCCCTGCCCAGAAACCAACTCAAGACGAGGTCACCTTCGACTTCCGCAAGCTGTCGGCGCGCGAGCGCTACAAATTGATGATCGGCACCGTGGTGCCGCGGCCGATCGCGCTGGTGACGACGGTCGATCCGACGGGGCGCATCAATGCCGCCCCGTTCAGCTTCTTCAACTGCCTCTCCGCCGACCCGCCGATCCTCGCGCTCGGGGTGGAGAACCATCCCGACATGTCGTTCAAGGACACCGCGCTCAACATCCGCCTGACCGAGGTCTTCACCGTCAACATCGTATCGCACGCGATTGCAGAAGCGATGCATGTCTGCGCGGTGCCGTTTGCCGCCAGCCGCGACGAACTTGCCGCCGCGGGCCTGACGGCGATGCCCGGAACCGAAGTGGCCTCGCCCTGGATCAAGGAGGCTCCCGCCGCCTTCGAATGCCGCCGCCATGTCACGCTGGAACTGGGAAAGTCCCGCCAGATCATCCTCGGCGAGATCGTGTTTGCGCACTATCAGCGCGACGTGGTCGATGCCGAGCGGCTGCACATCGATCCGGCCAAGCTCGACGCGGTCGCACGTCTTGGCGGCAACACCTGTGCCACCATCCGCGACCGCTTTGAGATGCTGACGCCGACGCTCGAAGAATTCGAGGCAATGACGGCGCCTGAAAAATAGTCTTTCGATGCAAGCCAAAATCGGATTTGCTTCTCTCAATCCCGGAAACGACCAGCACTGAAACAAGGAGTTCGACATGAACGGACTTGGCGGCCTCAACAAATCCCCCAACGGCGTCGTGATCGGGCTGGTTCAACTGCAATTGCCCGTGGTGGTGACCAAAGCCGATCTGGCGAAGCAGACCGAGAAGATCGTCTGGATGGTCGGCAAGGCGCGGCGCAATCTATCCACGATGGATCTCGTCGTGTTTCCCGAATATTCGCTGCACGGTCTGTCGATGGACACCCATCCCGAGATCATGTGCCGGCTCGACGGGCCGGAGGTTGGAGCGTTCAAGCAGGCCTGCGTCGACAACAAGATCTGGGGCTGCTTCTCCATCATGGAGTACAATCCGGACGGCAACCCCTACAATTCAGGCCTGATCATCGACGACCACGGCGAGATCAAACTCTACTATCGCAAATTCCATCCCTGGATTCCGGTCGAGCCGTGGGAGCCTGGCGACGTCGGCATTCCCGTGATCGAGGGACCGAAGGGCGCTAGAATCGCGCTCATCATCTGCCATGACGGCATGTTCCCGGAGATGGCGCGTGAATGCGCCTACAAGGGCGCAGAGATCATGATCCGCACCGCCGGCTACACCGCGCCGATCCGCGAGAGCTGGCGTTTTACAAATCAGGCGAACGCGTTCCAGAATCTGATGGTAACAGCCAATGTCTGCATGTGCGGCTCCGACGGCTCGTTCGATTCCATGGGCGAAGGCATGATCGTCAATTTCGACGGCACCATCATCGCCCACGGCACCACGGGCCGCGCCGACGAGATCATCACCGCCGAGGTGCGCCCCGACCTGGTGCGCGAGGCGCGGATCAACTGGGGTGTCGAAAACAACATCTATCAGCTCTGGCATCGCGGCTATGTCGCAGTGAAGGGTGGCGCGATGGATTGTCCCTACACCTTCATGCAGGACATGGTCTCAGGTCACTTCCGATTGCCGTGGGAAGACCAGGTCAAGATCACCGACGGCACCTCCTGCGGCTTCCCTGCACCGACGCGCATGTTCGGCAAGACCGCGAAAGCGGCGGAGTGATTTGTAGGGTGGGCAAAGCGAAGCGTGCCCACCATTCACGAGCGGTGCAAGAGATGGTGGGCACGCTTCGCTTTGCCCACCCTACGGGCCACGAAAATTCTCGAGCAGCCGCAGCAGCACCCGCGCGCCGGCGTCGGCATCGGCGAGATCCACATGCTCGTCGGGGTGATGGCTGATGCCGCCGCGGCAGCGGACGAAGAGCATAGCGACGTCGGCGATGTCGATCATCGCCATGCCGTCATGCCCCGCCCCGCTCGGCAGCTCGAACACGGAATATCCCTCGCCGGCCACCGCCTCCGCCACCTGCGCTTTCAGCCAGGACGCGCAGGGCACGGTGCGGTTCTCATGGGTGACGTCGAGTTGCAGCGCGAGCGAGCGGCGTTTCGCGATGGTCTCGATTTGACGAACGATATCGGCGACCGCGCGCTTGCGATGCATATCCGTGGGCGCGCGGATGTCGATGGTGAAGGAGACGAATCCCGGGATCACGTTGGTGGCGCCGGGCCTGGCATCGATATAGCCGACAGTGCCGACGAGACCGCCACCGTCGCTCTTGCAGAAACCCTCGATCGCCGTGATGCATTCGGCAGCGCCCGCTAACGCGTCGCGCCTGAGCGCCATCGGCACGGTGCCGGCATGACCGGCCATGCCCGTGAGCTTTGCCGCAAGCCGCGTGGCGCCGGCGATCGCGGTCACCACGCCGACGGGCAGGTCTTTTTCTTCCAGCACCGGCCCCTGCTCGATATGCAGTTCGACATAGGCGAGCAGTTCGCGGCGGGCGCGCGCGGCGGCGCCGATATGATCGGGGTCGAGCCCCAAGGCGATCATCGCCTCGCGCATGGAAATGCCGGCATTGTCGCGCGCGTTCAGCACGCTTTCGTCGAAGGTGCCGGCGACCGCACGGCTGCCGAGCAGCGTCGAAGCAAAGCGCACGCCTTCCTCGTCGGCAAAGCCGGTCACCTCGATCGCGAACGGCAATCGGCAGCCGCGCCGGTTGAGATCGGCGACGCAGGAGATCGCGGTGATGAGGCCGAGCGGTCCGTCCCATTTGCCGGCGTCGCGCACCGTGTCGTAATGCGAGCCCAGCATCAGGCACGGCAGGCCGGGCCTCTCGCCCTCGTAACGGCCGCAGACATTGCCGATCGCGTCGAGATGCGCACTCATCCCGGCCTCGCGCATCCAGGACAGAAGGAGATCGGCCGCCTTGCGGTGCTCGGGCGTCAGATAGATTCGCGCCAAATGCTCAGGCGTCTCCGATATCGCCGCAAGCTGGTCGATGCGGGCAACGATCTCCTCGCCAAGCAAAGATGGTCTGGTCCCGGCTCCCGCCGCGTCTTTCTTGCTCATGCTTTTCCAGTAAAGCGCCGCTTCGATGCCGGCGTCGGGATCGATACAAGTTCAATGCCAGCCCCTTGGCGCACGATCAACGCCCCAAATAGTGCTCAGCGGCATTGCATACAATTGTCTGGTAACGCTCAATAATTAGGCTGACGCAGCATCGCTCAAAGTTTGAGCGGAATACGGCATCGAATAATACCCAAGCTATTTCAATAAATTGGTATTTCATGCCCGCCAGATAGGCTCTGGCACGAAGCTTGCGACATCCCGCCTAAGCTCCGCCGTTGGCGCGGATGCGCAACGACCGGCGGCCGGACCGCCCCAGGGGAGCAGGCAATGGATTTCAGCAGGATTTCACGACGGCATTTATTGCAAGGCGGCGCCGCGCTGGCGCTCAGCGGCACGATCGGCGCGCGCACGGCGCAGGCGGCCGAGACCACCATCGGCTTCATCTATGTCGGATCGCGTGACGACTACGGCTACAACCAGGCCCACGCGCAAGGCGCGGCGGCGCTGAAGAAACTGCCCGGCATCAAGGTGGTCGAGGAAGAGAAGGTGCCGGAGACCGATGCTGTCGAGAAGACCATGGAGTCCATGATCAATCTCGACGGCTCCACGCTGCTGTTCCCGACCTCGTTCGGATACTTCAGTCCGCACATGGTCAAGATAGCGAACAAATATCCGAAGATCCGCTTCGAGCATTGCGGCGGCTTGTGGACCGAGAAGGACCCGAAGAACGCCGGAAGCTATTTCGGCTATATCGACGAGGCGCAGTTCATTTCCGGTATCGTTGCGGGCTATTCGACCAAGAGCGGCAAGCTCGGCTTCGTCGCCGCCAAGCCAATCCCGCAGGTGCTGCGCAACATCAACGCCTTCACGCTCGGCGCCAAGCTCGCCAACCCGAAGGCGACGACCCAGGTGATCTTCACCGGCGACTGGTCGATGCCGGTCAAGGAGGCCGAGGCCACCAACAGCCTGATCGACCAGGGCGTCGACGTGCTGACCTGCCATGTCGACGGCCCCAAGACGATGGTCGAGAACGCTGCTCGCCGCGGCGCTTTTGTCTGCGGTTACCATGTCAACCAATCCCCGCTCGCGCCGAAGGCCTATCTCACCGGCGCCGAATGGAACTGGGAAGCGCTCTATCCGAAATTCCTGAAGATGATCGCGTCGGGCGAATCGATCCCGAACTTCTATCGTGGCGGCCTGAAGGAAGAGATCGTCAAATGCTCGCCCTATGGCGAAGCGGTCTCGGCCGAAGCGCGCAAGCATGCCGACGAGATGAAGGCAAAGCTCGTCGCCGGCGAATACACCATCTTCAAGGGACCGATCCTCGACAACAAGGGCAAGACGGTGATCGCGTCCGGCATCGAGCGCGGCCAGAAGGATCCTGAGCTCGAGAAGATGGACTATCTGATCGAAGGCGTGATCGGAGCGACTTCGTGACGACGGACACGGCTGACTCGGCCGAGGCAGTCGAGGCGGTCGGGGTCGCCCCGGCCGCCGATCCCGGTTTCCTGCAGCGCTACGGCGCCGCCATCGAGTACATCCTGATCCCGGGCGCCGCCCTGATCGGCGCGCTCGCGACCTTCGGCGTGTTCGTCGCGCTCTACGGCAAGAATCCGCTCGATCTCTATTTCTACATGTACCAGGGCGCGTTCGGCACCTGGTTCTCCTGGCAGAACACGCTGACCCGCGCCGCGCCGTTGATCCTGACCGCGCTGTGCACGGCACTGCCGGCGCAGCTCGGCATGGTCATCATCGGCGGCGAAGGCGCGCTCCTGATCGGCGCGCTCTCCGCGACCAGCGCGGCGCTCGCCATGCAATGGGCGCCGCCGCTGGTGGTGCAGATCGCGATGGTCATTGCCGGCGTGATCGGCGGCGGATTGTGGATCACGCTATCAGGCGCGCTCCGTCAGTATCGCGGCGTCAACGAGACGATCTCGAGCCTACTGCTGGTCTATATCGCGCTCGCGATCCTCAACCATCTCGTCGAAGGCGTGATGCGCGATCCCTCCAATCTCAACAAGCCGTCGACGCGGGAGATCGGCGCCGCCAACATGATCGGCACCATCCCCGGCACCGACGTGCATTGGGGCCTGGTGTTCGGCCTCGTCTGCGCGATCGCCTCCTACATCCTGATCTATCACACCACCTTCGGCTTTGCCGCACGTGTCGCCGGCGGCAATATCCGCGCCGCGAAGATCGTCGGACTTGGCGTCGGCAAATTGATCATGACGATCTGCTTTCTCGCCGGCGCCTGCGCGGGCGTTGCCGGCATGATCGAGGTCGCCGCCGTCCAGGGCCGCACCAACGCCAATCTCGCCGCGGGCTACGGCTTCACCGGCATCCTGGTCGCCTTCCTGGCGCGGCAGAATCCGCTCGCGGTCATTCCGGTCGCGATCCTGCTCGGCGGCATCAGCGCCAGTGGCGGCCTCCTGCAGCGACGGCTCGGACTGCCCGACGCGTCCGTCCTGGTGCTGCAGGGCATCATCTTCGTGTTCGTGCTGGCCAGCGACGCGCTCTACGGACGCATTGGCTTCGTGAAAGGAAAGTCCTGACATGGCTGACAGCTCGATCGGACTGTGGACCGTCCCGCTCGCCGTGCTCGGCGGCGCCATCCGTGTCTCGACACCGTTCCTGTTCGTCAGTCTCGGCGAATGCATCACCGAGCGGAGCGGCCGCATCAATCTCGGCCTCGAGGGCACGCTGGTGATGGGCGCGATGAGCGCCTACGGCATCTCCTATCTCTCCGGCTCGCCCTGGCTGGGCGTGCTTGCCGCCGGCGTCACCGGCGCGCTGCTCGGCGCGCTCCATGCCGGCATCTGCTCATTGCCGCGCGTGAACGACGTCGCGGTCGGCATCGCGCTGATGCTGTTCGGCATCGGGCCCGCTTTCTTCCTCGGCAAGCCATTGATCGAACCGACCGCGCCGCGGCTGCCCGCGATCGATTTCGGCTGGTGGAGCGACATTCCGCAGGTCCGCGCCGCACTCCGCATCAATGTGCTGTTCCTGATCGGCGTCGCAATCGCCCCCATTCTCTATTGGGCGTTCAAGACCACGCGCTGGGGGCTCCTGATCCGCACCGTCGGCGAAAGCTCGGACGCGGCGCGGGCGATGGGCCATTCGGTGCTGCTGATCCGGCTGCGCGCCACCATGGTCGGCGGCTTCCTCGCCGGGATCGGCGGCTCGTTCCTGTCGCTGTTCTATCCCGGAAGCTGGAACGAAGGCCTTTCCAGCGGACAGGGCATCACTGCGGTTGCGCTCGTGATCTTCGCGCGCTGGGATCCCCTGCTCTGCCTGTGGGCGTCGCTTGCTTTCGGCGGCGCCGCGGCGCTGGGACCGGCGCTGCAATCGGTCGGCGTCACCTCGGGCTATCACCTGTTCAATGCTGCGCCGTACATCCTGACGCTCGCGATCATGATCATCACCTGCTCGCCGAAACGCACGCTGACCGGCGCCCCCGCCGAGCTTTCCATCACCCGATAACACGCGCAGCAACGAGGTCGTCCATGCCCGAGCGCTATATCAAGTCCGAGCCCTACGCCTGGCCTTACAATGGCGATCTCCGCCCGGAAAACACCGCGCTCATCATCATCGATATGCAGACCGATTTCTGCGGCGTCGGCGGCTATGTCGACAAGATGGGCTACGACCTCTCGCTGACGCGAGCGCCGATCGAGCCGATCAAGCGCCTGCTCGCGGTGATGCGGAGCCAGGGCCATCACATCATCCACACCCGCGAGGGCCACCGCACCGATCTCGCCGATCTTCCCGCCAACAAGCGTTGGCGCTCGCGCCAGATCGGCGCCGGCATCGGCGATCCCGGTCCTTGCGGCCGCATCCTGGTGCGCGGCGAGCCCGGTTGGGAGATCATTCCCGATCTTGCCCCCCTGCCGGGCGAGCCGATCATCGACAAACCCGGTAAGGGCTCGTTCTGTGCGACCGACCTGGAGCTGATGCTGCGCCTGCGCGGCATTGAGAACATCGTGCTGACCGGCATCACCACCGACGTCTGCGTCCATACCACGATGCGCGAGGCCAACGACCGCGGCTTCGAATGCGTGCTGATCGAGGATTGCTGCGGCGCGACCGACAAGGGCAATCACGACCATGCGCTGAAGATGATCAAGATGCAGGGCGGCGTGTTCGGCGCAGTGGCGAAATCCGCCGACCTGATCGGAGCGATCTCGTGATCATCGGCGAGACGCCCCCTCCGACCGGCGCCTTCGGCGTCGACGCCATCGCCATGACCATGCGCTTTGGCGATTTCCTGGCGCTCGACAATGTCGAATTGAAGGTGCGTCCCGGCTCTTTCCATGCGCTGCTCGGCGAGAACGGTGCCGGCAAGAGCACGCTGGTGAAATGCATCATGGGCTATTACCACGCGACCCAGGGCGACATCCTGATCGGCGGGCGCGAGCAGAAGATCGGCAACCCGAAGCATGCGCATGCGCTCGGGCTCGGCATGGTCTACCAGCATTTCACCCTGGTCCCGGCGATGACGGTCGCGGAGAACCTGGTGCTGGCGCGCGACGACGTGCCGGCGGTGGTGGACTGGAGCAGAGAGAAGAAGGAGCTCGAGACGTTCCTGGCGCGGATGCCATTCAAGGTGCCGCTGGACGCCAAGGTTTCCGACATCTCGGCCGGCGAGCGGCAGAAGTGCGAGATTCTCAAGCAGCTCTATCTGAAGCGGCGCTTCCTGATCCTGGACGAGCCGACCTCGGTGCTGACGCCGGGCGAGGCCGACGAAGTTTTGGGCATGCTGCGCGCGATGGTCGTATCAGGTGAATTGACCATCCTGATGATCACGCACAAGTTCCGCGAGGTGATGGCCTTTGCCGATGAGGTGACCATCCTGCGGCGTGGAAAACTCGCCGGCCAGGGCCGCGTCGCCGAGCTCACGCCGGATGCCATGGCGCGCACCATGATCGGCGCCGAGCAATTGACCGTGCAGCCGCCCCGCGTCGGCGAAGTCGGCGAGGCGCGCCTCGAGCTCAACAGCCTCACCGCGCTCGACGATGCCGGCGCGGTGGCCGTCCACAACGTCTCGCTCACGGTCCGCGGCGGTGAGATCGTGGGCATCGCCGGCGTCTCCGGCAATGGCCAGCGCCAGCTCGTGGAAGTGCTCGCCGGCCAGCGCGACGCCGAGAGCGGCGAAGTCCGCATCCGCGGCGAGCGCTATTCGGCGACGCGCGAGGAGATGCGCCGGCACAAGATGTCGCTATTGCCCGAGGAGCCGCTCAAGAACGCCTGCGTCGGCGGCATGAGCGTGGCCGACAACATCGCCTTCCGCGAATTCGACCGCGCCCCCTTCGCCAAGGGCGGCTGGTGGCTGAGTGGCGCGGCCTTTCGCAGGAATGCCGAACGCAAGATCGGCCTCTATAAGATCAAGACCCGCACACCGGATACGCCTATCTCCGCGCTCTCGGGCGGCAACGTCCAGCGCGCGGTGCTGGCGCGCGAGCTCGGCGGCGAGGTCGAGGTGCTGATTGCTGCCAATCCCTGCTTCGGGCTCGATTTCGCCGCCGTGGCGCAGATCCATGCCGAGATCATGGCGGCGCGCAACCGCGGCGCGGCGGTGCTTCTCGTCAGCGAAGACCTTGACGAACTGCTCGAACTTTCCGACCGTCTGGTCGTGATGTTCCACGGTGAGCTCGTCCACGAGGCCCGCGCCAGCGAAGCCGATCTCACCGAGATCGGGCGGCATATGGCGGGACATTGATGACGGATATTTCTGCGCTCACCCAGGACGAGGCTGACCTGCATTTCCTGCGGCGGTCCTTCGAGGTCGCCCGCCGCTCCGTCACCCACGGCAATCATCCCTTCGGCTCGGTTCTGGTCGACCAGAATCGCAACGTGCTGATGGAAGTCGAGAACGGCTACATGCCCTCCCGTGACGGCACCGCGCATGCCGAGCGCCTGCTCGCGACCAAGGCCTGCACGACGCTGGCGCCTGAGGTCCTCCAGCACGCCACGCTCTATTCGTCCGCGGAGCCCTGCGCGATGTGCGCGGGCGCGATCTACTGGGCCGGCATCGGGCGCCTGGTCTATGCGTTAAGCGAACATCGCCTGCGCGAGATCACCGGCAATCATCCGGAAAATCCGACCCTCGACCTGCCCTGCCGCGAAGTATTCCGCACCGGACAGCGACCGACCGATGTCGTCGGACCGCTGATCGAGGACGAGGCGGCGAAGCTTCACGCCGGCCTCTGGCAGAAATAGCGCCCGAAGGACTGCCAACCTACCTCGCCTGCGTCTTGTCCACGCTCTTAGGAAAAAAATGGCGCCGCGGGTTCATCGCGGCGCCCAGTTCACCTGGAGAACGGGTCAGGTGGTTAGAACTTCATGGTGATACCGCCGTAGACCGTCGACTCGGTGCAGCTATTGGTGCTGTACGTCACTCCGGCCGCGTTGGTGAGGGTGCAGACGCCAGGCGCTGCGTTGTGGTCGAGGCCGAACTTGTTCTGCCAGTAGCGGTAGGCAACCCAGAGATCGACGAAGTGGGTGTACTTCGGTCCCCAGACCGCCTTGCTGGCGTCGAAGGTCAGACGGATCGGCTCGCTGTTGAACTCAACTGCGGTGCCGGTGCTGAACGGACCGGTGCCGAAGCCGACCAGCGGATTGTTCTGGTCACCCTTCTTGCCGTACCAGGCAGCCGCGGCCGCTGATCGAGAAGTACTGCATGTATTCCGGCAGGAAGCCGAGGTCCATATAGTAGTTGGTTTCGACCGCCCAGGTCGGATTGAAGCTGGTATTGCCGTCCGGAAGGCAGGTGGCGCCGGGAGCCGGATACGGAATGCCGGGACCGAACAGTCCGCACTGGTTGAAGGCGTTGTGGTTGGAGAACTCCCAGGACGCCAACGGCGACACGTTGAAGTAGCCTTTGTAGGGCAGAGCGAATTCGAACTGCAGACCGGCGACGACCTGTCGCTTGGCCGGGGCGAGGAAGTTGTTCTCGCTGTTGCCGTCCATACCGACTTCGAAGGAGACGTTGGTGAGCGGTCCGACGTTGAAGGCCTTAGTGTTGAAGATCTGATTGAAGCCGAAGGTCGAGCGGAACAGGCCGTAGATTTCGGTGGCGCCGGCGCAATTGGCTGACGCGCCAGTGATCAGCACGCCGGCATTGGAGCACGGCGATGCCGGATCGTTCTGACCCGACTTGAACATCGAGATCGTGAAGAAGTTGGTGCCGTAGGTCCAGATGTCGAAGTGGGTGAACGAGTAGACCTGCTTGGCCGTCGTGCCGTTGATCGTACCGTTCGGCTGAATGGAGAACACGCCGGGATCGGTGCCCTTGGGCATCCAGGAGAAGGTCACGCGGTTATCGACCAGCAGGAAGAACGGCAAATCAGGCGCGGGCTTTGGCGCCTTGACCGGCAGGTCGGCCGCGCTGGCGAAGCCGGCGGGCGCGAGTGTGGCAAGTGACAGTGCCGCGGCTGCCAGGTTTCGAAGACTGAGCATATTCGTGTGTACCCCCAAGTTGACGTGCGAAAGTTCGAGGCCCTTCGCAACGACCCTTGCGCCGTTCCCCTGAAGTGAGAAGCCTCAAGTTTTTTCACAGCGTGCTGCAAGTTTCGGCACCTAACGACTGCAACGTCAGTGTTTTAGGGAGTGGCCAGCGGCGAGGCGCAAACGCCCAAGCAACCTCCGCGCGTGGCGCGCATTTTCCGCTTTTGCCTATTTCTATTGGTTTTCTGCGGCGTTTGAGCGCAGCGCCTTGCGACGCTGCACGATCACCACGCGTAATCGTACACAGTCGAAACTTGGCTGCTCAACTTTTTGTCAGCACTGCTTAGACAGTCTCGAATTGTCTCGACCGTCGCAAATATGCAACAGCGATCGAATGACGTCCGCGCGGAGTGGAAGCCGCAAAAGAAGTCAGTAGCGCGGCTCACATCATTCTCAGTGTCGTCTCCGCAAAGGCGGGGGAGCCATAACCACAGGGAGGTGTTGTGGCAGGAGCAAGCGGTTGTAGCGGGGGACACAACAAAGGCCTGTGGCTATGGGTCATGGGGCAAGCCCGGGACAACGCGGGGTGAGTTCTGATTCAAATGTCAAACAGCTCATCCGCTGTCATCGTCCGCGAAGGCGGACGATCCAGTATTCCAGAGGCGGCTGAGCTTGAGCCGAGAGGCCGCCGGATACTGGATGCCCCGCCTGCGCGGGGCATGACGATGGAGTGTGTGAGAGGATATGCGTCCGCATTCTCGCGGCGCGTTGCGCCCGAGCTTTGCATCTCGCTTCACCCTCTCATCGCATAGAGGGCGCAGGGAAAGCCGGGTGCCGGTTGCACCCATGGGTCCCGTGCAACAAAAAGCACGGGGGTAGGACCACAG